>NZ_JAOQJY010000001.1:298467-435022 GCF_025567525.1 Gallintestinimicrobium propionicum
ATGTTTTCGTTCCAATATTCTGTCGGAAAATTTGTAAACTAAAAATTGGAACGGTTTTATTCCAGTATTTCAGACGGGAGCCGCAATCTATGTCTACCAAACTATCTCAGGATGTCTCGATCGGGGAGAATCTGCGCATTTTGCGAAAACGTGCCGGATATTCACAGGAACGGGCTGCAGCACAGCTGGAACTGATGGGAATCTCCATGAGCCGTGAAATTATTTCGCAGATGGAATCCGGACATCATAATATTCGCATCAGTGTATTACTTGCCTTCAAACAGGTCTATGAGGTGGACTCGTTTGATGACTTTTTCGTGCAACAGGAAAAAGGCGGTGACCGATGAAATTAAAGCAGGAGCCAATTGGAATCGGTCAGAATCTCAGAAAACTCCGGCAGGACGCCGGTTACAGCCAGTCACAGGTGGCGGCGCTTCTGTGTGAGCGGGGTGTGTACATGACAACTGACATTTATAAAAAGATCGAGCAGAACAAATACAACATCCGCATCAGCGAGCTGAATGCGTTGAAAGAGCTGTATCAGGTTGGGTATGGGGAACTGTTTCAAACGGATTCCTGAAAATTTGGAAGCTGTGTATTTGGTTTTCAGGATGTTTTTAGAAAATGTTTGTCTTAACGTCAAAAAAATGCCGCTCAGTCCGTAAATTCGAGGACTGAGCGGCAATTCCTATCGTATAGGAAACTTCGTTTTTATACGATAAAAACGCTCCGCGAGGATCGCACTGCGGCGGAATGGTAGAATGTCGCTTACGCGACCCGCCGCAGGCGGAGAATCCTGTAGAGCAGGATTCTTTTTCATCGCTCTTCCTCTCAGGCGTAGATTTTGCTTTTATCGATTTTTCTTGCAATTTCTTCCAATTTGTCTTATGATAAAAAACGTGCGTTTTTATAAAAATTTAATGATTCATATTCTTTTTTTATCATTCGAATATATCTTCTAAAATCGTACAGTCTACCGTCTCTTATTTTACTCAAAGGAAGGAACTTTCCACATGGAAAAATTAAAACCGAAGCTGTTTTCTGTCATGAAAACCTACACCCGTGAGCAGTTTGTCAAAGATGTGGTTGCCGGCATTATCGTTGCAATCATCGCTCTTCCGTTGTCCATCGCCCTCGCCCTTGCCTCCGGCGTCACACCGGAAAAAGGTATCTACACTGCGATCACAGCAGGCTTTGTCATCTCTTTTCTGGGCGGAAGCCGCGTCCAGATCGCAGGTCCGACTGCAGCATTTGCAACGATCGTCGCCGGAATTGTTGCAAAAAACGGCATGGACGGACTGATTATCGCTACTCTGCTGGCAGGCGTGATTCTGATCCTGATGGGTCTGCTGCGCCTCGGCAACCTCATTAAGTTTATTCCATATACGATCACAACCGGCTTTACCTCCGGTATCGCTGTAACGATTTTTATCGGTCAGATCAAGGATTTTCTCGGTCTGAGCATCGTTACCGATGAACCGCTGATTGAAACGATGGATAAATTAAAGGCTGTTTTCGTCTTTATCGGCACGCTGAACATACAAGCGCTGCTTGTTGGCGCTCTCAGCCTCGCCATCCTGATTTTCTGGCCGATGCTTCCCGGCTTTTTAAAACGGATTCCCGCTTCCCTGATCGCCGTAATTGCTGGCAGTGCTACGGTAGCTGGTCTGCACCTGAACGTCAATACGATAGGGGATTTGTATGAAATATCTAATAAGCTGCCGGCGATTTCGCTTCCGGCGTTCTCCCTGACAACCGTTCAGAACGTCCTGCCAGACGCCTTTACGATCGCGATTTTAGCAGCAATCGAGTCCCTGCTCTCCTGTGTTGTTGCGGACAGCATGGTAAACAGCCGTCACCGCTCCAATATGGAACTGATCGCACAGGGTGCCGGAAACATCACCTCCGCGCTCTTCGGCGGCATCCCCGCCACCGGAGCCATCGCCAGAACCGCCGCAAACATCAAAAACGGCGGTCGCACTCCGATCGCCGGAATGGTGCATTCTGTTGTCCTTCTGCTGATCCTGGTTGTCCTGATGCCCTACGCTGCCCTGATTCCTATGCCGGTTATCGCAGCGATCCTGTTTATGGTTGCCTATAATATGTGTGACATCAAAACCTTTGTCAACCTCTGTAAAACCTCTCCGAAGAGCGATATTATCGTTTTGGTCAGCACCTTTGTTCTGACGGTCGTATTCGATCTTGTCGTTGCCATCGAGGTCGGCATCCTGCTCGCTGCGATTCTGTTTATGAAACGTATGAGCGACGTTACAGAAGTAGAAGGCTGGAAATATGTCGATGAGGACGACGATGCGGACAGCCTTGCCCTGCGCGTTGTACCCAGTCACATTACAGTTTATGAAATCAGTGGTCCCCTCTTTTTCGGCGCTGCGGATAAGATTCTGAAAATCACCCTCGACGAAAAGCGCCGCTGTCTCGTCCTTCGTATGAGAAGTGTCAGCGCCATCGACGCGACCGCCATGCATAACCTTGAAAAGCTCTACGAGGACTGTCAGAAAAAAGGCATTCAGCTGATTTTCTCCCATGTCAACGAACAACCCTGGCGTGTCATGGGAAAAAACGGCTTTATCGAAAAAGTCGGTGCCGACAACTTCTGTGCTCATATTGATGACGCCCTAAAGCGCGCCGAGCAGCTGTAGCTTGTGCAAAAGCAGCACATCACTGTTCTGATAAAAATCGCATTTTGAATACATCCGCCGCAGAGTTCTGACCTTTGCGGCGGATTTTTATAAAAATTTAATTTTTCTCTTGAAAAATATCATATTTGCGTATATCATATTGCCCATAGGCAATTTCGAAATGAAGTTTGCAGGAAAAGACATTTTGTCTACCGAAGGAGTAAAACTCTCAGGTGCTGTAGTTTGCAGCGCAACTGTAAATGGATCGACTCTCTGGAGACACCCGGATCAGCCGGGGGCCGAAGGTGCAACATACGAATTTCTCGTATGAATCTCTCAGGTAAAAGGACAGAGAAGATATTACGCAAGTATTCTATATCTTCCTGAGACTGACGCAAAAGGATTTCTTTTTGGTGCAGTCTCTTTTTATTCGCAGTATGGAATAATTCGTAAATCTTATATTCTATCATGCTTTAAACGATATCTGTCTGCGCAGCGGATATTTCGTTTTTCCGGCGAATAAACCAGTCCGGCACACTGCCCTTTCTATTTTCACGAGTGATTCCAAATCCCTTCTTTCATTTCGAAACGCTTTCCTTACGCATAGCATAGCATAGCGTAGCATGGCATCAGAAAGACATCTGCGGCCAAAAATCTGTTGTAACAAAGAATATCTGTTGCAGCAAAGAATAAGAAAGGGATCGAATACCATGTGGACTTCTATCAATCAAGCTCTGAATATAATCGACAACTTTGTCTGGGGTGTACCGTTGATGGTACTGATTATCGCCGGCGGACTGCTTTTGACCATCCGCCTCGGTCTGCTCCAGATTCGTAAGCTTCCCCTTGCACTGAAATGGATGCTTCAAAATGAGGAAGGCGGAAAAGGTGAAATTTCCAGCTTCTCCGCACTCTGTACCGCACTGAGTGCAACGATCGGTACCGGAAATATCGTCGGTGTCGCTACAGCGGTTTGTGCAGGCGGTCCCGGTGCTCTGTTCTGGATGGTTGTAGCAGCGTTTCTCGGCATGGCAACCAAATACTCCGAAGGTCTGCTGGCAGTCAAATACCGTACCGTTGCTGAAGACGGACACAGCCTCGGCGGTCCCTTCTACTATATTGAACTCGGCATGGGCAAAAATTTTAAATGGCTCGCAAAGATTTTCGCCTTCTTCGGCGTCTGTGTCGGTCTCTTCGGCATTGGTACCTTCAGCCAGGTCAATGGTATTTCCAGTGCAGTACATGGTTTCTTTGATCCAAACGATGCCTTTACTGTAAAAATTCTGCCGTTCCTTGGCGAATATTCCTGGTCCGTTGTCATTGCTTCCCTGATTCTCTCCTTCTGCGTCGCAGCTGTTTTGATCGGCGGCGTCAAGAGAATTGCAAGCGTCAGCCAGATCATCGTTCCCTTCATGGCAGTCATCTATTTTGTATTCGCAGTGATCCTGATCTGCTGCAACATCACCAAAGTGCCTGCAGCGTTTGCAACCATCGTAACCGCAGCGTTTTCTCCAAAAGCGATTACCGGCGGTGCAGTCGGCAGCATGCTCATCGCAATGCAGAAGGGTGTTGCCCGCGGCATTTTCTCCAATGAAGCCGGTCTGGGAAGCGCGCCCATCGCTGCGGCTGCTGCCCAGACGAACTCTCCTGTCCGTCAGGGTCTTGTCAGCATGACTGGTACCTTTATCGATACGATCATCATCTGTACCCTAACCGGTCTTTCCATTGTTCTGACCGGTGCATGGCAGGTAGAAGGTCTGGAAGGTGTTCAGGTTACAACCTATGCATTCCAGCATGGTCTTCCGTTTCCTGCACAGTTTTCTTCCTTTATTCTGATGCTCTGCCTTGTATTCTTCGCCTTTACGACAATCCTTGGCTGGGATTACTACAGTGAACGCTGCCTGGAATATTTAAGCGGCGGCAATATGAAGCACGTTAAGATCTTTCGGTGGATCTACATTCTGGCTGTCTTTATCGGACCTTACATGACGGTGAGCGCTGTCTGGACCATCGCTGATATCTTCAACGGTCTGATGGCTATCCCGAACATGATCGCGTTGTTCGCATTGAGCGGTGTCATTGTAAAAGAAACCAGAGCATTCTTCCAGCACGCAAAGGAAGAAGCACGCGCAGAGCACCGTTCTTTCGAAGAAGTGTGTGAGGAGAATTTAAACGAAGAAGAAGCGCCCGCGAACTAAAACTATTATCCAAGACCCCCTTCCCGATCTGGTTGGTATGCCCTTTGCGACTGACCTGATCGGGTTTTTTAATGCTCTTTACACATTGGTTCATAAAAGAATGTGCCAAAGCACATTCTCGCGCCGAGGCGCGGTTGCTTCGGCAACCATCTACCCCTGCGCCGAGTGCGCATCCTCGTAGCGCGTTTTTATTTCATAGGACGCATTTTCCTATGAAATAAAAACTGCCGCACCCGGATGATCTCTCATCTGATGTGCGGCAGTTTTTCTATCAGCAGAATGTACGCAAAGCACATTCTGCTGTATACGTCTTGCGGCGCTCTTTATTCATGACAATAGAATGCTCGCAGAGCGTGCATTCTATTGTTGATTTTTGAAGTTGGGAGAATTATTCGCCCTTCTCCAGAGCCAGAGTCTTGGTTGTGATATCACAAACCTCTGCAGGTCCGTAGTACTGGATTGCACCCGGATATACATAGCAGGTGTTCTCAGACCACTCTTCTCTGTGTGCCTCGAAGTATTTGAAGGGCTTGCCATCCAGCTCAACCAGAGCCTTACGGATAACAGGCTTGTCTTCGCCATGTCTTCTCTCCATGTTCATCATCTTGGTGATGGGCATACCGCCTGCAACCCACTCAGCTGCCGGTTTGGACAGGTTGGAAACCTTGGAAAGGTAACCATTGTAACCATACTGGATCAGCATGAATGCATTGTAACCTAAGGAGTAGCAGTAATCGGAATCGAAGTTGGAAGGGAATGCACATCTTCCTTCGTAACCGAAGAAATGATGCAGTGCATTGAACTTACCGTTGTATGTGCCTGCAGCCTTTCTCTCAGCCAGCTTGTCAGCTACCAGAGCGGAGAACAGCTTCTCGGACTCGATCAGGGAAACCTGTACGTTGCCGTGAGGATCTCTCTCCAGGAACAGCTGCTGCTGAATGCCTTCCGGCAGGATTGCGAATACAGCCATGGATTCTTTAGACAGACCGTTTTCGATGAACGCATATTTTTCTTTCCAGGTAGGAAGTGCATTGAACGCATCTGCCTTGCTGCCTGCTAACAGCTCGTTGATCTCAGCAATCAGTGCGGAGAACTCGGGAACGAATTCTACAACGCCTTCAGGGATGATTGCAACACCGAAGTTCATGCCCTTTGCTGCTCTCTTTGCTACAGAATCAGCGATGTAGTCAGCGATCTGGGACAGGGACATCTTCTTTGCTGCAACTTCTTCGGAAATCAGGCAGATGTTCGGCTGGGTTTCCAGTGCGCACTCCAGAGCAACATGGGAAGCGCTGCGGCCCATAACCTTAATGAAGTGCCAATATTTCTTAGCAGAGTTTGCATCTCTTTCGATGTTACCGATTACTTCGCTGTAGGTCTTTGCAGCGGTATCGAAACCAAAAGAGCACTCGATATCTTCATTCTTTAAGTCGCCGTCGATGGTCTTCGGGCAGCCGATTACCTGTACGCCGGTGTTGTTTGCAGCGAAGTACTCAGCCAGTACAGCTGCGTTGGTGTTGGAATCGTCGCCACCGATGATAACGATTGCGGTGATGCCGTGCTTCTTGCAGACTTCAGCAGCGATTGCGAACTGTTCCTGAGTCTCCAGTTTGGTTCTGCCGGAACCGATGATATCGAAACCGCCGGTATTTCTGTATGCATTGATATACTCGTCATCAAAAACAAGATAATCGTCTTCGATCAGACCGCTCGGACCGTTCTTGAAGCCGTACAGTACGTTCTCCGGGTTGGTTGCCTTTAATGCATCGTATAAACCGCAGATAACGTTGTGTCCGCCAGGAGCCTGTCCGCCGGAAAGGATAACGCCTACAACCTGCTTCTTCGCAACGGAAGTGTTCGCACCTTTCTGGAAAGTGATCTCCTTTTTACCGTAGGTATTGGGGAACAGCGCTTTGATCTTCTCCTGATCTGCAACGCTCTGAGTCTCTTCGCCTTCCTTAACGCAGATATCTGCAATGCCGTGTCTCAGCATGCCGGGAAGCTTCGGAGCATACTCATATCTGGCTTTCTGTAAAGCTGAAATTTCCATAATCCTTCTCCTTCTTGTATTTCTACAACATTTTTTCATTCATAGTTGATTATAAGCTATTTTTTTCAAAAAGTAAACAACTAATCCCTTTTTCGCAAAGGGATGCCCATTTCCGTCCGTATTTTCTCAAATCTCCCGAATATCATACGGAGTGGTCTGATATACATAGTAGTTTAGCCAGTTTGTATACAATCCGTTGCAGTGTGCACGCCAGGAAAGGAGCGGTTTCTTCTCCGGATTGTCCTCCGGATAATAGTTTTCCGGCACATGGATCGGAAGTCCCTTGTCGCGGTCGCGCTTATACTCTCCATCCAGCGTGTAGCGATCGTATTCCGGATGTCCCATGACGAAAATCTGGCGTCCGCCCTCAGTCATACATAAAAGAACTCCCGCTTTGTCCGATTCTGCCATAACGGTCAGCTCTTTGCAGGCATGGATCAGCGCTGCAGGTGTTTCGGTATGTCTGCTGTGGGGGATACAGAAAACATCGTCAAATCCGCGCACCAGCGGCTCTTTGCGGTTTAACACACGGTGTTCAAATACCCCGAAAAGCTTTTCCGGCAACAGGCGTTTGTCGAGTCCGAAGTGGTAATACAGACCTGCCTGAGCGCCCCAGCAGATGTGGAACGTGGAATGGACGTGGGTCTTTGACCACTCCATAATTTCGCAGAGTTCTTTCCAGTAATCCACCTCTTCGAAGGGGATCTGTTCCACCGGTGCGCCCGTGATAATCAGGCCATCGTATTTGTTGGATTTCAAATCATCAAACGTATCGTAAAATTTATTCAGATGTGTTGCAGAGGTATTCAGAGACAGATGGCTGTTCATTTTCATAAAGGTCACGTCCACCTGCAGCGGCGTATTGGACAGCGACCGAAGAAGCTGCAGCTCCGTATCCTGTTTGACCGGCATCAGATTCAGAATACAGATCTGCAATGGGCGGATATTCTGGTGCATCGCACGATATTCGTCCATCACGAAAATATTTTCATTATCCAGAATCTCTCTGGCAGGCAGATCACTCTGTATTTTAATCGGCATTTTCTCTCTCACTTTCCTGCCGCTGTGCGGCGCTTCTTTTGAATAAATTCGTCCGGACGGTTATTTTTCCAGATACTGCTTCATAAACTCTTCTTCTGTCAGTACAGCTATGCCCAGCTCCCGCGCTTTTTTATTTTTGGCGGAATTGGAGGTACTGTCATTGTTGATCAGACAGACGGTTTTGCCCGTCACGCTTCCGGTTACCTTTCCGCCGAGGGCTTCGATCTTTTCCTTTAAGGCACTGCGATTTTCAAAGTGGTTCAGGCTGCCCGTAATAACAAAGGACTGCCCGGAAAGCGGCAGGGCTTCTTCTGAAAAGGTTTCCTGCTCCAGCTCCACTTCCTTTAATAAAAGCTCCAGCGCAGTTTTATTTTTTTCCTGGGCAAAAAAATCCACAAACGCACCTGCGATGACTGGTCCTACGCCATCCATCGCCGCCAGCTCTTCTGTAGGTGCAGCGAGCATTTTGTCCAGATCATTTTTATATTCCCGACAAATCATCCGTGCATTGGCAATTCCGATATTCGGGATTCCAAGGCTGTAAATCAGGCGTGCAAGATTTGTATGTCTCGCTTTTTCAACGCTCGCTTCGAGATTCTGATACGATTTTTCGCCGAAGCCGTCCATCTGCATAATCGCATCCCGGTGTCTGTCCAGATGGAACAGATCTGCATAGGTATGCAAAAAGCCCTCCGCCAGAAATTTTTCCAGCGTCGCTTCGGAAAGTCCGTCGATATTCATCGCGTCCCGGCTGACAAACAGCGTAAAAGATTTGATCTTTTTGGCATCGCAGTCCGGGTTCGGGCAGACTAACGTCTCCGTATCGTTTTCTTTTACGATTCGGGTCTCTCCCTGACAGACCGGACAGGTGCAGGGAATTTCCAGCGTACCGCTTTTGGTCAGATTTTCCGCGATCTGCGGGATAATCATGTTTGCCTTATAGACTGTAATCCGGTCGCCGATGCCGAGCTTTAATTCTTTTACAATGCTGACATTGTGAACGCTGGCGCGACTTACGGTTGTCCCCTCCAGCTCCACAGGGTCAAAAATCGCAACCGGGTTAATCAGTCCGGTACGACTCGCGCTCCACTCCACCTCGCGCAGCGTCGTCTCTGCCTGCTCGTCCGCCCATTTAAATGCAATGGCATTGCGCGGAAACTTTGCCGTTCTTCCAAGCGACTCTCCGTAAGCGATATCGTCCAAAAGCAGTACCAGCCCGTCGGACGGAACCGGATAATCTGTGATTTTTTCTTCAAACCAGGCAACTGCCTCCTGCATTGTGTCCGCAGTTACCGCTTTATATTCTACCGTTTCAAAGCCCTGCTTCTGTAAGAATAAAAACTGCTCTTCCCTTGAGTTTTTAAAATCCACACCCTCTGCACGCACCAGTGCAAATGCAAAAAAATGCACCTTTCGCTGCGCAGTGATCTGGCTGTTTAGCTGGCGCACGGAACCGGAGCAGAGGTTTCTCGGATTTTTGTACCGAGCGTCCACGTCTTCGATTTCGCCGTTGATCTTTTCAAAATCCGCATAGGTAATGACCGCTTCTCCCCGCAGGATCAGCTCTCCCTGATAAGGAATCTGCAACGGCACGTTGACAAAGGTTTTAGCGTTCGGTGTGATGACCTCGCCAATTTCGCCATTTCCCCTCGTGACCGCCTTAAACAGTTTTCCGTCCCGGTACGTCAACACAATGGTCAAACCGTCCAGCTTCCAGGAAAGCAAACCTTTCTGATCTCCCAGCCAGTCTGCCAGCTCTTCCCGGCTTTTCGTTTTTCCAAGGGAAAGCATCGGGCTTTCGTGACGCTCTTTGGGAAGTTCGTCTACTGCTTCATAACCAACCGATTGGGTCGGACTCGCTGCCAGCACAACTCCGGTCTTTTCTTCCAGGGCAACCAGCTCGTCGTAGAGCCTGTCATATTCTAAATTACTCATGATTTCCCGGTCTTCGGCATAGTAGGCTTTTGCAGCCTCATTCAACTTCGAGACCAGTTCTTTCATTCTGTCTGTATCATTCATATCGTTTTTTCTGTGCTCCTGTCTGTCCGGATCCGGAACCATTCCGATAGGTACCATTCGTGCGGCTGTCGGTGGCACTCCGGTAGGTACCATTTGTGCGGCTGTCGGTGGCACTCCGGTAGGTACCGCGCTGCTCTGCTTTGCGAGCACCGTCTGTACCTTGCCTGCGGTCAGCCGTTTTTGCGTAGCCGCCTGCATTCCGGTGAGCCGGATTCTGACCGCTGCGCTGCATTCCTGCATTCGCTATGCGTCCGTTCACTCTTGGCTCTGCAGCGCCGGTCTGGGCTTCTTTTTTCGCAGCAGGCTGCCGTTCCTTTTCCCATGCAGGATGCGCCGGACGGCTGGCATTTTTCCCGACTTCATAGTACAGCTCTTTTAACTCTGCACCGGTGACTGCACGAATATCGCCCGGGTTTAATTTACCCAGCAGAATGTTTGCCACACGCACACGTTTGATGCTTAGAACGCCATAGCCGAGGGTCTTGCACATCCGGCGGATCTGGCGGTTTAAGCCCTGCGTCAGGATAATACGGAAGACAAATTTTCCTTCTTCCTTTACAAAGCAGGGACGGGTACGCTCATTTAAATCCTTTAACAGCATACCGTCCGACATTTTTTTGAGGAAATCCCGGCTAATGGGCTTATTGACGCGGACGAGGTACTCCTTTTCGTGAAAGTTTGCCGCACGCATCAGACCATTGATTAAGTCACCATCGTTTGTCAGCAGTAAAAGGCCTTCCGAATCTCTGTCCAGGCGTCCTGCATAGGTTACACGTACCGGATATTCGACGACATCACGGATCGTGATCTGGGCGTGCTTGTCCTTTTCTGTACAGGTCACTCCAACCGGCTTGTAATAAGCCAGCACCACTTTTTTCTCCCGATGTCCGACCGGTTTGTCCTCAACTGTAATTTTGTCCAGATCGTTGACCCGCATACCCGGATCTGCAATCTTGCCATTCACAGACACTTTTCCCCCTTCGATCAGGACATCCGCTTCTCTTCTCGAACAGATGCCAGCCTGGGAAAGATATTTATTTAAACGGACCTTTTCAGTATTTGCCATAAATTAACTTCTCCATTCCGATAAAAATCGCAGTATACAAATATTTTAGCACACTTTCAGATTCCGTGCCAGAAGAACATGCAGGGATTTTCAGGCGCATGGTTTCCCTCTGCTACAGCAAAATCCAGTCCGGAAGTTTTTTTCTAACCCACGGCAAAAACGGTCCTGCCAACTCTATAGAGCTCAGCAGAACCGTTTTTGAAATTATGTTATGAAATTCTATCCAAAACATCTGGAAGGTTATCGAAGTTTTTTGTCTTACTCGCGCTCTACGATCGCTGCACAACCCATGCCGCCGCCAACACAAAGAGTAGCAAGACCTTTCTTTGCATCTCTCTTTTCCATCTCATGAAGTAAGGTTACCAGAATACGGCAGCCGGATGCTCCTACCGGATGACCAAGGGCGATTGCTCCGCCGTTGACGTTTAAGATATCGTTGTTGAAGCCAAGGTCATGCGCAACTGCTACAGACTGTGCTGCGAATGCTTCGTTTGCCTCAATCAGGTCGAAGTCACCGATTTCGTAGCCGGCTTTCTTCATTACCTTGCGGGTTGCTGCAACCGGTCCGATACCCATGATGCGGGGTTCTACGCCTGCCAGCTCGCCTGCTACCCAGGTAGCCATCGGCTTTACGCCCAGCTCCTTTGCCTTTTCTTCGCTCATAACGATCAGCGCTGCCGCTGCATCGTTGATACCGGAAGAATTGCCGGCGGTTACGACACCACCCTCTTTGAATGCAGGACGCAGTTTGCTGATGCTCTCTGCCGTTACATTCGGTCTGGGTCCCTCATCAGTATCAAATACAACGGTCTGTTTTTTCTGTTTTACTTCCATCGGAACGATCTCGTCCTTGAACTTGCCCTCTGCAATCGCTTTCTGTGCCTTCTGCTGGCTCCATGCTGCAAACTCATCCAGCTGCTCTCTGGTCAGTCCCCAGTCTTCTGCAATATTTTCAGCAGTAATACCCATATGATAGCCGCCGAATGCATCCGTCAGGGCATCGCGGATCAGCGCATCATCCATCTTTCCAGCGCCCATTCTGTAACCGAATCTTGCATTGTACAGAAGATAAGGAGCCATGGACATATTTTCCATACCGCCAGCTACGATGATATCCGCATCACCGGAGGCAATCAGCTTGGCAGCCAGGTTTACACAGTGCATGCCGGAGCCGCACAGTACGTTGATCGTAGTTGCAGGAACCTCTACCGGAATCCCTGCGTTGACTGCTGCCTGTCTTGCAGGGTTCTGACCAAGACCTGCCTGAATGACACAGCCCATATATACTTCATCTACCTGCTCCGGTTTGATTCCGGTTCTTTTCAGGGCTTCTTTGATTACAACAGTGCCCAGATCCGGTGCGGGAGTTTTGGAAAGAGTTCCTCCCATTACGCCGATTGCTGTTCTGCATGCGCCTGCCAGCACTACTTTTCTTGCCATAACAATGATTCCTCCATTTTCCCTTTTTTCTTTATCATACTACTTTTGAAACGCTTTTCAAGCCCACTGCACGCTTTGTTGTGGTCTTTTTTAGAAACAAAAGCGTAAAAGCTTTCACGTCGGAAGGTACTTATCAGGGCATTTTTATCTGGTGCTCAAATGCCCGATATTTTTGATCAGCACGGAAATCGTCCCGTCGGGATTTGTGATAAATTCTACCTTCTCGGGGTCCTTATATTCTTCCATCGGAATCGTGATTTCGATGCCGGTGTCCGTCGTCAGGTGCTGCTTCTGGAACTTTTTGATCGTCGCCTCGCTCTTGGGCCTGACAACTTCTTTTTCCATGTTATATTTTTCCAGCTTTTCCTCCAGGTCTGCCTGCATCTGCGGACTGTCCTTAAAAACTTTCTCCTTGACCGCTTCGACCTCCAGGCTCCCCTTTTCCTCCAGCTCATCATAGATCGCCTGCTTGACTTCCATCTTTCGCCGGGTGTCCTCATCTCCATAGTATTTTTTGTTGACCTGTTCCACTGCTTTTGTCACGATATCCAGCTTTGTCTTCTGAGACATCGGTGCATGACATTCCAGAAACAGTTCGGAAAAGTACAGCTTCTTTTCACCATTTACTTCGAATTTTTTCTCTGTCAGCAAAATTTCTCCATTCGACAGATTCACTAAAAATGCCTCAGAAAGCTTCTGTCCGGCAGACGGCAGGATCGCTTTCTGTAAAATGATATCGTTTAAATTTTCTCCGGTTTCGGTAGCCTTCGTTGCATGAGTATAGGAAGTTTTATAATTTAATTTCAAAAATCCGAAATAATTGACGCCCTCCGCAGAAAAAACGACAACCGCAACGTCCGCCGCCGGAATATCGATATTCGAATTCATGATCCCATAGAGCTTTTCACACAATGCCCTGCTCGTCTGGACAAAATTTTCGGCGTTACAGTTCTGGATCAGCCCCATCACCTCAGATTCGTCAGAAAACTGGCAGACCTTCATATCGTCGCTCTCTGTAAATTTTTCAATATGAGCCTTTAAAAAATCGCACAGATTCGAACCCATATCGATCGGACAGTCCGAAAGCACCGGCATTCCAACCACAGAATCCAGGATATGGACAATCCCCATTTTCATAATCATATCGTCTTTTTTCATGCCAGTTTCTCCTCATTTGCTTTTGTATGCGGCAGCTGCGCCATCTATAAACATAGCAGTTCGTTCAAAAATATGCAAGAAAAAGAGACGGACGCTTTTGACGTCCGCCTCCGGGATTCTCGCTTTTGCGACCTGCCGCAGGGAAAAATCTTCCTCTCGGGATTCTTCTTATTCCGCCCGTTTTAACGCTTTTACGATCACAGGTCCGATCAGTGCTGCTAAAATAATCTTTGCAGTATCACCGGGCAGGTAAGGGATAACCCCCACACCAAGACCTCCGATGAAGTCTAAGTTCAGCTGCAGGCAAAGCCAAACGGTACCGAACAGGTAACATACCAGCGTTCCCAGAACCATCGCACCGAACTGTTTCCAGAAGCTTTTGCCGGTCTTCTCAAACAGAATACCGGTCAGCGGGATCATGAACAGGAAGCCGATCAGATATCCTCCAGTCGGTCCTGCAAGCTTTGCAAAGCCACCGGAAAAACCGGAAAATACCGGAAGTCCCACCAGACCCAGAAGCAGATAGATCACATAGCTGATGAATGCATTTCTGGTGCCCAAAATGTAAACGGAAAGGTACAAAATAAAGGTTGTCAGGGAAAGCGGAACAGGGCTGACCGGGATCGGAATGGAAAACGGAGCCGCTATACAGGTCACCGCTGTCATCACACCGATCATCGCCATCTGTCTGATTCCAAGTACTGTCTCTTTTTTTGTTGCTGTCTGCATGATTGTCACCCCTCCTGTCCTATCGGACAGTTTTTCTTTTTTCTTAAAAGATACCCCTTTCATCTGAAAATGTCAACAAAATCTTCGACTTATTTACCATTGCTTTTGTTATATTATACAATATCGTCCTATTTGTAAGTTTTTTTTATCGGACTTTGACAGCTGCGTGCCAAGGTGCCCGGTGATATATCATATTTTTGACGAAATGCCGTCAGAAAATAAGAATAGGAAAAGAATCCGCACGCCGCACATACTTCCTTAGAGGATATGTTTCCCTCCTCCAGCATCCGTTTTGCCAGAGACAGGCGGTAATTGAGCATATATTCGGAAAAGGTTACGCCCATACAGGCATGGAATACGGAAGAAAAATACGATTCCGACAATCCTGCCTTCTGCGCCGCATCCGACAGCCTGATTTTTTCCCGGTAATGCTGCCGTACAAAAACCAGCGACCTGCGCACCGCCTCAGGGATTTCTTCCTCCTTTGCCTGCCGTTTCTTCGGGCTTTTTCGCAGAATCAAAATACAGATTTTTTCGATCAGATCCGCAGACATTTTTTCCCAGAACGCTTCTTTTTCTTCCTGCTCTCTTTTTAATTCCAGCAAAAGCTGTGTCATCTTCTGCATTTCCTTTTCCTGCATCTGAAAGCAAAACGGTTCTACCGCTTCTTCCAGCGCATCCAGCAATACGTTCGATAACACCTCCTGCCGAAAAATCAGGTTATAGTAACGGATATATTCCCCTGTATCCGTCATCTGTCTGTGATAATCCGATGGTCGAATCAGCTGCAGGCTGCCTGCCGCCGCAACGAAGCTGCTTCCGTTGATCAGGAACCGGCTGCTTCCTTCATAGATCAGCGACAGCTCGTAAAAATCATGAAAATGAAGCTGCTGATTGAAGCTGCTCTCCGCTTCCGAATAGCAATTCTGTATGCTGAAAAGCCCGTTCGACAAATATTCCTTTGCCGGAAGAATTCCCTTTCCAAACTGCATCCCTATATTTTCTCCATTTCTTTTTGCTTCAAAAATTTTGTTATTTTATGATTATATCATATATATTTTGTTATTTTAAGTTTTCTATTGTCTTTTTTACCAATTCATCCTACGATAAGTTCAGACAGCGGCAATACAACTTCGCCCGAGAAAAACAAATCCATTTATTTCAAGACACCAGAAAGGAGTTTTACCAATGACACAGTTAGAAGCTCTGCAGAAAAAATTTATCAATCTGCGCTTTGGCACATTTATCCATTTTAACAGCGCAACCTTCCAGTTCCACAACAACCCCGACATCATCGACTGGGAATACGACCATGAAAACGGCGATCTGCCCAGGCAGTTCCCGTTTGATGAAAAAGACTTTAACCCGACCGCTCCCGACTACTGCAAGCAATGGGCAAAAATCGCTAAAAGCGCCGGCTGCCAGTTCGCTGCCCTGACAAGCAAGCACCACGAGGGCTTCGATCTCTGGCCCTCCGACTATACCGATCACTGTGTGAAAAATGCGACAAACAAAACCGATGTCGTTGCCGCTTATCTGGACGCGTTCCGCAGCGAGGGAATTGTTGCCGGTCTGTATTTTTCCGTGCTCGACCTGACTGCTCAAACCGGTCACAGATCCTGCACAACAGCGCAGAAAGAAAAAATCTTCGGTCAGGTGACCGAGCTTCTTACAAACTATGGAGAAATCCCATTCCTGATCGTAGACGGCTGGAATGCTCCCTGGGGCGGTCCCTCCTATGAGATGCTTCCCTTCGAGGAGCTCGACCGCCTTGTGAAATCTCTGCAGCCCGATTGTATGCTGATGAACATCGGCTGTCAGGAAGGATTATCCGGTACCGACGTTGTATTTTATGAAAACGCCGCCGGTCAGGAAGTCGACCATAGCTTCAACGGTCCCGGCATCAGCTGCAACAAACTGACAAAGACATGGTTCTGGAGAGACGAAGACCCGACAACGCCCGTTACAAACGCAGAATGGGCACTTTCCAAAATGAAGGATTATTTCCCCCAGAATGTCAACTTCATGTTAAATCTCTCCCCTTCCACAACCGGTCTGGTGGACGAAAATCTTGCGCAGGAATTTGCCAGGATCGGTAAGACCTTCCAGATGCCTGAACCCCTGGATGAGCTTCCGGCGGGCTGGCTGAAGCGCTGATCTCTATTGACGCAAAAGAACAGGGCATTCCCGCCTTGTTCTTTTGCTATTCTCAGGGTATACTTTAAAAAGAAACGGTCGGCACTTCTGTCCGACCCAAAAAGTATCCTATAAGGAGGACGTTATGTCACAGACACTCGAACAATTTCAGGCCTATCAGACCAGACTCGAACAATACGATCAGGCGATTGCCCTGCTCTACTGGGACCTGCAGACCGCAGCTCCAAAAGACAGCATCGAAGCAAAGCTGTCTGCGGTAGGCTATTTTTCCACGGAATCCTTCCGCCTTTCGACGGCGGACGAATACGGCAGCCTGTTAAAAAAGCTCTCTGCTCCCGAAGAATATGATCAGCTGTCTCCCGCCATGCAGCTTACGATCCGGCGAAACCTGAGAGATTTCGAACGCTTCAAGCGTATTCCGGAAGCCTTCTACACGGAATATGTCACAGAAAAGGCACGTTCCGAAAAAGCCTGGGAGGCAGCCAAGGAGGCTTCTGATTTCTCTGTATTTGCGCCCCATCTGGATAAGGTCATCTCCATGACAAAAGAATATGTCCACTACATGGAGCCAGATCAGGATGTATATGAATTTTTGGTCGGTCTTTTTGAGGACGGTATGGATACGGAAACGATCGACCGCATTTTTGCAGAACTAAAAGAAGGACTTCTTCCGCTGCTTGCCAAAATCGAGGCAGCTCCCAAACCGGATCTGTCTGCCCTGCAGCAGACCTTTGACCCGGATGCTCAGAAAAAGGTCCAGGAGCTGCTGCTTTCTTATATCGGTTTTTCCTTTGACTGCGGCGCGGTTGCCGAGAGTATGCATCCCTTTACGACAACGCTCTGCCCCGGCGATGTCCGCGTAACAAACCACTATTATGCCGACAATCCGATTTCTTCGATATTCTCCGCCATTCACGAGGGCGGTCATGCAATCTTCGAGCAAAATGTCGATAAGGATTTCTGGCATACTGCCGCAGCCCAGATCAATATGATGGGACTTCACGAAAGCCAGTCCCGCTTTTACGAAAATATCCTCGGCAGAAACCCACACTTTTGGACACCAATTTACGAAAAAATGTCCGCGCTGCTTCCAGAATTTAAAACCGTCCCATTTGATACGTTTATAAAAGCGATCAACGACGTACACCCCAGCATGATCCGTACGGAAGCGGATGAAGTGACCTACGGTCTGCATATCATCCTGCGTTACGAAATAGAAAAAGCAATTTTCAGAGACAATGTAAAGACCGATGACCTGCCAGCTCTCTGGAATCAGAAAATGCAGGAGCTGCTTGGCATTACTCCTGCAAACGATGCAGAAGGCATCCTGCAGGATATGCACTGGTCAGACGGCTCCTTTGGATATTTCCCCTCCTACCTGCTGGGCTCCATTTATGACGGCATGTATCTTGAAGCGATCCAAAAGGATCTCGGAGATCTGGATACGGTTCTGGAAAACGGAAGAATCCTCGACATCACCCACTGGCTGAAGGAAAAGATCCATCGTTTTGGCAGCATGTATAACTCCAAAGAGGTTATCGAACGGGTCTGCGGCAAGGAAATCAGCGCACAGCCGCTGCTTCGCTATTTTGAAGAAAAATACAGTAAGGTGTATGAATTCTGACCAACGCCTCGAAGTCGAACTGCTTTATCTGTAACATACAGAGCGTATATTCCATCAAACAGTAACATTCTATTATTGATGCAAAAACCGGAAAATCTTTCCAGATGCCTTACGACAATACCTCGTGTGGCGTCGGAACAGATTTTCCGGTTTTTCTAATCAGGCGATTCCATTTTTATACATTCGATTCACGGCAGCGTTTTTAAAATCCGTCCCAGCTCTTCTACATCTTCCGATTTTGTTGCCCAGCTGGATGCAAACCGCACTGCAGCAGCTCCATTTTCCAGCTCTTCCCAGGTTTCACAGCTGACACGATCCTTCAGTGCTTCCCGCTGTGCTGCATTTAATACGACAAACTGCTGATTCGTCGGGGAATTGATATAAAGCGGACACCCATGCTCCGTCAGAAGCTCCTTGATCCTCATGGCCATATCGATCGCATGCGCAGAAATTTTCAAATACAGATTTTCTGTAAAAAGCGTATCGAATTGAATCCCCAGCAGACGTCCCTTCGCAAGCACCGCCCCCTGCTGCTTCATCAGGGTAAAAAATCCCGGAACCGTATTCTTTTTCGGGAAAACTACGGCTTCTCCAAACAGTGCGCCCACCTTTGTGCCTCCAATATAGAACACGTCGCACAGTTCTGCCAGATCTGCAAGTGTCACGTCTGTTCCCGGTGCGCAAAGTCCATAGCCCAGACGCGCACCGTCCAAAAACAGGGGCAGCTGATATTCCTCACAGACCCTTCGAAGCGCCTTTAACTCTTCTTTTGTATAGAGTGTTCCATATTCGGTCGGATGGGAAATATAAACCATGCCGGGCTGCACCATATGGGTACAGCTGCCGTCCTGATAAAAGCGTTCCAGATAGTGCTTTACCGCTGCAGCCTCAAGCTTCCCGTTTTTGTGTGGGATCGTCAGCACCTTATGGCCGCCGCTTTCAATTGCACCAGCCTCGTGGACACCGATATGTCCGGTATCCGCTGCAATAACCCCCTCGAAGGGCTTTAAAAATCCCCGGATCACGGTCGCATTTGTTTGGGTCCCGCCGACCAGAAAATAAATTTCCGCCTCCGGGCACTGGCATGCTGTGCGGATTTTTGCTTTTGCAGATTCGCAATAGGCATCCTTTCCATAGCCGTAGGTATGCTCCATGTTCGTTTCCATCAGGCGCTGTAAGATTGCAGGATGTGCGCCTTCCATGTAGTCACTATCAAAGTATAGCATTGCTTTCTCCTCCTGATATTTTTGTATCATTTTTTCTTTCCTCACAGTTTCAGCCTTCCCTTTGCTGCTCTAAGAGCTCATAGAGCGCATCGTCTCCTTCGTCGATCCACACATCCTCTTCCTCTTCATTCAAGCCAAGAAATTGTGCGAGTGTTCGGATATCATCGCTGTTATTCCATTCGTCCACATAATCATCGATTTCTTCAAACTCGATCTCTCCTGCCAGATAACGTTCTTTAAAATTTGCCATCCTGATTTCCTTTCTATAGTCGTTAATAAGTTTCTGTTAATTCGTTGATCATTGTTATCAGTAATTTCGCATCCACGGGCTTGGGATTTTCTTATTTTTACCCATCTGCAAACCGCTTTTCCCATTCATCGCTATTCCTTATCAGCCTGCGTTTCGGCCCCCCCACCGGATTTTATACTTCGGATGGTCTTTTCCAATAGCATCATATCAACAGGCTTTGAAATATGGGCATTCATACCGGCTGTCAGAGAATGCCGGATATCCTCCGAAAAGGCATTGGCAGTCATTGCAATGATCGGAATTGTCCCTGCCTGTTTGTGTAGGCTCCTTCGGATTGCCCTTGCAGCATCATAACCGTTCATGACAGGCATCTGCACATCCATCAGGATCATGTCATACGCTCCGGGCACAGACTGTTCAAAGGTCTCCACCACCTTTTGCCCATTTTCACAAATCGTACACTCAGCACCTTTCATTTTTAACAGCTCTGTCAAAATCTCTGCATTCAGTTCATTATCCTCTGCATATAAAAAGTGCATTCCCTCCAGGATCGCTCCATTCGGCGTTTCTTCTTCCTTTGATGACAGGAATGCAGGCCGCTCTTTTGCAATTTTCAGATCTATAAGCACTTCAAAGCAGCTTCCCTGGCCGGGTTTACTTTCTACATAAATCGTGCCTCCCATGGCTTCCACAAGATTTCTGGTGATGGCCATTCCAAGTCCGGTTCCCTGTATCTTATTTGTCACAGAGTTTTCTGCTCGGGTAAAGGCATCAAAGATCGTATCTTTAAAAGCATCTGACATTCCCATTCCATTATCACGGACGAAAAAGCGATACCTTGCATAGACCGTGGAGGCTGTTTCACATTCTTCTGCCACAAAATGAATGGCTCCCCCCTCCTGTGTATACTTTACTGCATTGGACAAGAGGTTGCTAAAAATCTGCATCAGGTGAACCTGATCTCCATTTACCCACTCGTGCCGGATCTTTTCTTTTGTAATTGTAAGGGTCTGATTTTTTTCTTCTACCTGTGAATGGAACATCGCATTCAGATCCTGCAAAAGATCCGAAATAGAAAAATCCGTATACTGAAAAGCTGTTTTTCCTGCTTCGATCTTGCTCATATCCAAAACATTGTTAATGATCCCTAACAGGTGCTGCGCGGATATATCAATTTTATCTACATACTCCAATACCTTGACCTTATCCCCTGCATTATGTCGGATCAAAGCTGTAATACCAACAATTGCATTCATGGGTGTGCGAATGTCATGGGACACATTGGACAGAAAATCTGTTTTCGCCTTATTTGCATTTTCCGCTGTCTGTAAAGCTTCTGTTGCAATATTCTTTGCCTCTTTCAGATTCTGATTCGATGCTTCCAATTCCTTCATCGCCTGTATTTGAAGTTCATTATTTCTTTTTTCATATTTTGCTTTTTGATCTGCGATACTGAGTCTGGAAACACTGTAAAATAATCCGGCAAAGAGTAAAAGGATAAAGCCTACCATAAACATTGTTGTAAATGATACCGCTTTCTGATACTCTGTCAGGGTATTATCGACAACACCTTTTGCCACAATACAGATCAACATGGAATGGTTGCTTTCTATCGGACAGTAGCCCAGATAATAGGGCGATTTTCCACCCAAAAGCTCTACTCCCTGTTCTCTGGCTGCAAGTCTTTTTTGAAGTGTTTCTGCCTCACCTTCTGTGATAGCCTGGCTCTTCCTTAAGTGCTTTAACAGAGAATAATTCCGGAAAAATACATCTTTACTCTGATTCGTATATGTAATGTTTCCCTCGTTATCCAACAGAAACAGATAGGCATTTCCATGATATCCCTTAAGCTTTAGCATAGAATCTAATTTTGCATGATTATATGCCGTTCCAATTGCGGTATACGTTTTTCCATCAATGCGATATGGCTGACATGAAATCGCAACCAAATAAGCACCGTTTTGTATTTCTTCATGATTCCAGGCAACCAGTTTTGCAATATTATGTCCGTTCCTTAAATCCAACAGAAGCTTACTTGGAATATCAATCCGCATTTTCGTTCCGTCTGCAGTGATTGCCTTACCATTTTCCTGAAGAAACAGGAGTGTACTTTCCGATTCCCTTTCCCACGCCTCAAAAAAATTACGGTTTTCTTCTGTTTCCAGGGACAGTTCCTTTTTCTGAAGCAGATAGCCTTCCACCAAATGCAGCTGGCTATAGTATCCATTTGTCTGAAGTTCATAGGTCTGCTGCATTTGTTCCACAACAGCTCCCATACACATTTTTCCGTTTTTCTCGATATAGCTGTTCATCCTGTTCATAAGATGCTTTATAAAGACTATGCTTGAAATAAGGAGAAGCCCTATCAGGAACGGAACGATTACTTTTTTTCTTTTCACTGCTGCCTGTTCCATCTGCACTTTATTTTTTAACCTCTATGTAATCCTCCGGTGCCAACGGCTGCTGTCCTTTTTCCATAAATGCAGTCCACGCACTGGATAACGTCATATCCGGAAGCCGTTTTATCCTACATCCCGGAGTTGTTTTTTCCAGAATAGACCTTGTAGCATCTGTAAGAAGAATGGAATATTCCTTTTCTTTGTCTATTTTTTCCTGATCTACCGCGATATCTTTTAACAAAAATCCGTTTTCTTCCTTTTGGACGGTTATTTTCATCCCGGACAGAATGGGCAATTCGTATTTATTTGTTATAGAAAATTCATCCTCTGTATGATCCAGATAATTCTCTACAAGCTTCCAAACCTGTTCCCCGTTTATTTTTGCAAAATAGAGAGAGGTGTCTGAGCTCTTTGCTGTCATCAGAGCAACACGACTGCTGGTACATTCTCCCCTATAAATAGAAGCGGTGAAATAATAATATGGTGCAATAGCCAGCTGTGCATTGTTTTCAACTCGGACCGTAGTTAAAATAGAGGATGCCGCATCACGGCCATTTTTATCATTCAGTGCTATGGAATACTCCCGGTCAAAATTTACCACTGCCTTTTCTTCTGTATCCTCCGCGTTCATTGCACTGCGGAAAGCATCATATGCCTGGGCTTCATCCAGCTCGCCTGACAACAAACCATGAATAGCTTCCAGACTGGCAGGAAAGGATTTTTGAGCAGAATATCGGATATAAATGGAATTACTTTTCATTTCATCTTCCAGACCGGATATATCCTGCATCATCGTCGGAACATTTGTATTCAATGAGATCACACATCTTCCATCGGCGATCAGCCTTTGTCCCTCTTCTGAGATCATGCAATCCAGCACATCCAATGCAGTCTCCAGCTTTTCCTGATCTTTTTCCAGGTCTTTATTGAATGCAATATTTAAAGACGGAGTCATATACACAAAGGCTTCCTCTGAGGTCTGGGAAAAATAAGGAATGCAGATCAGCTGCGCGTCCATCTGTGTCTGCAGCTGCTGCATAAGTGCCGGATATCCGTGGAACATTGCTGCTTTTCCTTCTACAAAGGTCTGGTATGCAATATCCGCATTAACAAGAATATCGTCTTTCCCCAAATGAGAGTCTTTTAAAAACCTGCTGGTTTCTGAAAAAATACGTTTCCATAATCCATCGTCAAATTTTACTTCCCTCGATGAGGTTTCTGCGCCGCTTCGCCATTCAATTCCATCCAGACTTGTGAATTCTCCAATGGCACCCGCCTGAATCACTTCATGGGCAGACCAGTCTTCTGCAAGATCCAGGGAATAGGGTTTGATTCCATTCTCATAAAATTGCTGGCAGGCCTCTGCATATTCCTGATAATTTGACGGGATTTTTATACCATACTGATCAAACAGTGTCTTATTGGCAATGATCGTCTGCGGCAGACCACAGACAGGCAACCATTGAATTTCATTGTCAGAATTTTTATAATATTGCAATGCATAGGAATAATACCTGGAAACAACATCATAACCGCAAAAATCCATAAGATACGGCTGTAAATCCTGAGCATCTGTTCCGGAGAACCGCCGCACCGTTATCACATCCGGCAGCTCGCCATGTTCTTCCATATAACTATATAAATCGGTATCATTGTTACCAACGATAAACTCTATGTCTTGATCCGGAAGCTGTTCATGAATATAAGGTACCAGATTTTTGATCAAAGAATTTTCCCAAAGATATACGGTAAGCGGCTCTTCTTTGGATACCGCTCCTGAAGGCTCGCCGCATCCAAACAAAACAGCCGCGCCGACAAGCACAGCCATCATAAACGCAGCCAGATCATATTTTCTGTTTTTCATGTGTCTGCTTCCCCATTTTCCCGCTTAAAGCCCGTGCTGATTACAATAGAATGCACGCTCTGCGGGCATTCTATTGTCATGAATAAAAACATGAGTTTTATTATAGCACTTCATATTTTCTCATGTCTATATTTTTGAAAACTTTTCCCTTTTGGACAGGAAAAAGGACGAAATCTATTTTGCCCGAAAACTCCGGAGATTTCGTCCTATCAATTATAAATCCCTGCATATCCCTCTTCATCAAAATAATAAAAACTGCTCGTTTTTTCGATAACGACTTCTTCAACAAATGAACGTTTTCTTTGAACTGCCACACCAAAAACAACGCTACATAATAATATTACAATGGATATACCGACATAATTCTTTTTTTCATTCTATTGCTCCGCTTTATTATTGAATTATTTTTTATTTGTGCTTTTTATTTCCGCTACCAGTTCTTCATACTTACGTTCGTCAATGATATATTTCCGTTTAATCAATATATAAGCAGCTCCTATAGAAATTACCGGAACAGCTACAATTCCAAGACGCAATATAAATCTTTGTCCGGCATCTGCTGTCTGGATAAATTTATCTGCCTGTACAATTACATTTTCCGAAGTAAGTTCTCCTGTACCAGCTTTTATTTCTAATCCGGATATTTTCTGACTGATTGCATAGATATTGCTTATAATCAGTATTAACGCAACAACCGCCTGATCAACCGCACTGGCCAGCTTTGTTGCAAAAGATCTTACTGCTGAGATAATACTGTCATGTCGTTCATGAAACCGGACTTCATCATACTCTATGGTATTATTTAACATGACAATCATCGTCATATTGAATGCTCCCTGCGAAAAGAAGATTAGAAAACCGATGATATTCAGTAAAACAACACTTTTGGGTAAAATGTAGCCTACACTCATAAAAAGCATATACCCAATGACTGTAATGATGGTAGCTGCAGTTATAATCTGATTTCGTGTGAATTTTGAGGAAAGCCACGCAAAAGATGCCTCTGATATCAGCGTTCCTAATCCATACATAATTGTAAACCAAAATACAAGACTGCCACCTACAGAATATCCAAATTCAAAATAAAAGAAATTCATTCCAATCATAATCAGAATAGCATTTCCGATTTGGAATAATAAACATGCAATTCCAATCACTATCAACTGATCATTTCTCAGGAATATATGAAACATATCTTTTAATGACAGTGTTCTCTTCTTTTCCGGTCGTTTTCTCTCTTTTACTCCAAACACTGTAAGTAGCTGGAAACCAATAAAACAAAAAGCAATCACAATCGCAGCCGTCCGATATGCCATAATCGCATTTCCAGCTACCATATCAGGGAGCAGACCTGCAACAGAAAACTGTCCGATACAGATAAAAATCCCCTGTACGGTTACCAGCCAGTTCCGTTCTCCCGGATCTGATGTAAGACTCGGCAGCATTCCCCAATAGGCAATATCATTCATTGTGTAAGTCATTCCCCATAAAAGATATCCCACTCCAAAAAATGCAACAAATCCCCATCCTTCCGGCCTTACTGTAAACAAGCAGATAATTATCAGGCTGTTTAAAATTACTCCTATAAAAATCCAAGGTTTAAATTTTCCGGCTTTCAAATGCGAATTTTCAATAATAATTCCCATCATTGGATCATTAATGGCATCCCACAGCAGACACACTACCATAATTGCTGATATTACTGCATATTGGGCAACTGTCAGTTTCATCGTATATTGAATATATGTAAGAAGAAACATAGAGACAAGTGCATACGCCATATCTCTTCCGGTTGCTCCTATACAATAGCTCCATTTTGTGCGCTTATCCAATTTATTGTTTTCCATATACGACTCCCCCTCTCTCTATTTCTTCAGCAGTCTTTTAAAAGCCTGCAAATATTTTTTATTAGCATTGTAAACTAACATATCGATTAACTTCGGAGTTGCAATTCCACCACTGGTTGCAATCAGTCCTTCCAGATTTCCTTCTTCGACTCCCATTTTTACCATTTTAAAGGCCGGGTCCCGCTCTGATTTTCCCCGAAGTATAATCTTAAGTCCGATATGTACGACTCCACGAACAAATTTTCCAAACATTGAGACATTTACCACATCCTGATAGGAATCGTAAACCGTATACTCTCCACGCTTTTTTTCTTTGTCATGTTTCGGTTCACCGCCTAATAGCTGATAAAATTGTTCTGCACTGATTTCCATTCCATGTGGCTGCTCTCTAAAATAATCCGGAAACAGTTCTCTTTCATTTCTAAAATAACTATTTCCTACTACTTCCATATTCGCCTTTAATTGCAAATCATGTACTGATGCTCCGATACAGATCTGATACTTGCCGCTTAACATGGAAAAAGCTTTTTTCTCTACATCATAGACGGAAAAACTTCTTTCATCCAGTTCTAGTATAACTTCTTTTTCTTCTCCCGGATGCAGATATATTTTTTGAAATCCCTTTAGTTCTATATGGCTTCTGATAACATCTGATTCAATCGGGCAGATATATAACTGTGCTATTTCTGCTCCACTCACTTTTCCGATATTTTTAATTTTAAAACGAATTTGTTTCTTTCCACCACTATATACTTCCGGTACATTCAATTCCGAATAGGAAAAAGAAGTATAGGAAAGTCCATAACCAAACGGATATTTTACCGGAACATGGAATGTCTCATAGTAACGATAACCTACAAAAATGCTTTCCCTGTATTCTACATCATCATTCGGAGGTGCAAAATATCTCCATGCCGGAGTATCTTTTTCTGAAAACGGAATTGTCTCTGCCAATTTACCGGATGGATTCACCTCTCCACTGATTAAGTCAGCAACAGATTCCCCTACAGCCTGTCCTCCGAGGTACATGTGAAGAATTGCTCCTACATTCTTTTCAAAACTAAAATCCATAGGCGCACCACCGAAACTAATTGCTGCAATATGATCTTTTCCGACAGTTTCTGCAATTTCAGCCAACAGCTCTTCCTGATTTTGAGGGATTTTAAGATTTTTCCTGTCGTATCCTTCTCCTTCGTAAGATTCTGTAAGACCGATAAAATATAGAATCACACAATCCTTTTTTCTATATTCCTGTTTCAGTTTTTCTATCGTATCCTGTAGTTGCTTTTCTCCGAATTCTTCCTTTTCATTCTGATATCCCTGTATATAAGTTACCTGATATCCTTTTTCACGTATTGCTTCAATCGCATTTGTCATCTTCGTCGGCTGGATATGACTGCTCCCACCTCCCTGAAATCGCATCTGCCTGGCAAGCTCTCCAATAATGATTACTTTCTTCTCTTTTCCAATTGGCAAAACACTATTATTTTTCAAAAGCACTGCACTTTCATTTTCTAGTTTACGTGCCACCTGATTCTGTTCTTCCATATCTACCTCATAATTTTCTTCTATATTTTTATGAAGTGATACAAAATTCTGCAGAACATTCTTAGTCCAGTTATCCAGTTCCTGACCCGTAATCCGGCCATCCTTATACGCTTCTTTTAACACATCTGTGTGGAAGCCTTTCGGATCTGGCATTTCCAGTGTCAGACCATTTTTCATACAGCTTACAATATCATTTGCTGCTCCCCAATCCGACACCACACCACCTTGATATTTCCATTCTTTTCTCAGAACATCTGTCAGTAAGTATTTATTTCTTGCTCCAAATTCGCCATTAATCCTGTTGTATGAAGCCATTACAGAAGTCGGTTTTGCTTTTTTCACAACTTCTTCAAAAGCCGACAGATATATTTCCCTAAGAGTTCTTTCATCAATCTGGCTATTGGATGTCATTCGTCTTGTTTCCTGTGAATTAACAGCATAATGCTTTAAGCTCGTACCTATTCCAAGACTCTGTACACCTTCGATATATCCCGTTGCCAGCTTTCCTGTCAAATACGGATCTTCACTGAAATATTCAAAATTTCTTCCGCATAAAGGAGAACGCTTGATATTGATTCCGCAGCCTAGCACAATGGATATCTGCTCTTTTTTTGCTTCTTTCGCAATCGCTTCACCCATCTTTTTAACAATAGCAGGATTCCAACTGCAGGCTATTGCACTTGCAGTTGGAAAACAGGTTGCTGGCTTACTGGTTTCAATATCCCCAATCTTTTCCTGCTCCAGTTTTCGAATCCCATGTGGTCCGTCTGTCATCATAATAGAAGGGATTTTTCCATTACAGTCATAAGTATGCCAGTCACCAGCACCGCCTAAAAGCCGGATTTTTTCATCTATTGTTAACTGTTCACATATTTTATCAATGTTCATGGCTTATCCCCTCTTTCAAAGTCCATATCTAATGCCAATATTCTGTCGAATTGCGTCCATATCATTTTATTACGCCATTTTTATAAGGCGGAAGTGCATTGGTAACATATCCCGATGTATTATGTGTCGTTGCACCATCTACTGCTTTTCCCCAAATATCATACGCTCCATTTACTCCATGCAGATCCGTACAATCATTGAGTGCATCTGCAATTCCCAGGGGACTAAATGCATCTCCATTAAATACAACCTCTCCAGATCCTTTGTTATGACACAAATGTGCATGAGTATCGCTGTTCCGATAATGTTTTCACCACTTGACGGTCTCGCCATCACGTTCGATGTCGTTATTGGATTCCCATCCTCGTCATAAAAATCAATATTTACATCTGCTTCCGGGAACGGATTATTTCCTTCTGTAAGTTCCAGTTCAAACCGGCATGTTTCATCCACATTATCTTTCCAAACCAGTGAAGTTCCCTTAATTCCAACATATTTCTTTTTTACATAAGAATAAAAAGAAAAGGAATTATCTTCATACTGCTCTACTTTAAATCGTGTCCTATCTGACAATGTCGTATTTCGAACAATTGCATTAAAAGTGTTATATGTGAGATACTTGCTATCCTGATCAAAAAGAATATATTCTCCTAAGTCAGATGCTTTAAAGTAGAATGTCATTCTTACTTGGATATGCAAAACCACCAACAGAAGTTCCAACTAACAAACATTGCCAGTAAAAAAATTACTTCTTTTCGTTTTATAGCATCTATCTCCTCTCTTTTAATCTCTTAATTGCATTTTATCTATTTCCGGCATATAATTATATTGATTTATCGTGTTTTATGTCAATTTATCGTGTTTTTGACAGAAGGAATTACCTATGTATAAAATGAAGTCAGACATCAATTTTTCACTCACACATGAAATGTTGGAAAATGCAGAAAATGAACGGATACATACATCTTATGCACAGGAAAAGGCAATTCTCGAATGTGTTTCAAACGGAGATATTCATGCATTGGAGAATACCTATTATTCACTCCCAACAACTGTTTACGGAAAGATGACCTCTTCCAATTCCAAATTAAAATTACTTTTTTATGCAAGTATTGCTAATACAACTTTAGTTACCAGATATGCCATCGAAGGAGGACTTAATGAGGAAACTGCTTTTTCCTTAAGTGATGTATATATACGAAAAATGGAACAATGTACCGATGTTGACGCTTTAATGAAATTAAATGAACAGATGGCTATTGAATTTACGCTTCGTGTTGCTGAGGCAAAAAAGACGCCAAAAAACTACTATTCACCAGCTATTTCTCGCGTCATTGATTATATCTATCATGGAAAAAATAAAACTTTAACCTTAAATCAACTGGCATCTTTAGTTAATTTAACACCTAAATATCTGTCTGCCCTGTTCCATAAAGAAACCGGACAGACGCTTACTGTTTTTATCCATAAAGTTCTTATCGAAAAGGCAAAAAATTTGCTGGCACATTCTGACTACAGTCTGGGCGAAATCAGTACTTACTTGAATTTTTCATCTCAAAGTTATTTTATTTCTATTTTTAAGCGATACACTGGTATAACCCCTGGACAATATCGTAAACTGCACCGCCAGATTAGTTGGTAAAGTAAAGAATAAAATAAGAATATTGATGATTAAACGTTACTATCGCCAGAACTTTTCTCATCTTGGAGATAAAAGAAAGCTACCAGTTTTTATTTATTTAATGTTGTACTAGTCTCAGGCCTGCTACTTTCTTCCATCCTCTAACTTATCATTTTCTTCTTGTTCTTGAATATATTTTCTTACCGTTTCTTCATTCACATTACCTACTGTAGAAACAAAATATCCTCTTGCCCAAAAATGTCTGTCTCCCCATTTTGTCCGATACTCAGGATGTCTGTCAAACAACATCAATGTACTTTTTCCTTTTAGATATGACATAAATTCAGAAACACACATCTTTGGTGGAATAGCCACATACATATGTACGTGGTCTACACACACCTTTCCATCAATAAGTTGCACCTGCTTCATCTCACACAATTTTTTTATGATTTCCACTAAATCCTTTTTCGTTTCTCCATACATTATTTTTCTTCGAAACTTTGGAATAAAAACAATATGATATGTGCAGTTCCATCGTGTATGTGTTATACTTTGAGTATCCATTTTGGATATCTCCTATGCTTTTGATATGGCCTGCGAAACCAATATCATTATAGCATAAGAGTTTTTTAATACTCTAGGTAACGCTCCGGCTTTGCCTCGGCCCCCATTTCAAATGGGGGATATAGATATTATTCATTATATTATCAGAACCTGTATCATCTGTCCGTAAATATCTCACACTATATGTTTACATATTCTTAGACACAACGAAACCAATGATTCCCACTAAACATCCGCAAATCACAAAAGCAATCCCTATTATTTTCTGGATCGTCGATACAGACGTCTGATTTTCTGCCGGAACATATATCATATGTGGATTCTCCGGATTATAATATAAGATTGTCTGCTGCCCTGTTTGAACAAAATTTTTTCCTGTTCCAATCACACTCTTTTGTACTACCCGTTCGCCATTTACATAAAATTCGTATGCGGGATACCATGTGTAATTATAGGTATCCACATTTCTCTTGTAGACTTCTTCCACATCCACAACTGTCGCAGTCGTCTTCTCCACGCAGTCTTTCTTCGACTTACTAATCCTGCGATCCACACCTTTTGCACATACAAACAATATGGCAGCTATGATCCAGAACAGACATGAGACGCCTATTACAATCGCAATAATCATTTTCTATTTCTCCATCATTGTATACTCTATTTTTTTAGGAACAACCTTCCCATCAACCACTTTTACTTCGTCTAATGGAGCCAGCACATTCTCTTTAAAATCGTACTCCACATAATGTTGTCTCGCTCCTCCCATCCCACGCATCGGCATAGGTCTCTATTCCGCAATCACACACTAGTATGAACAGTGCCAGAATCAGGCACAAACCTTTCATTAACTTTTACATTTCGTAGATTTCCTCGCTTTCCCCTATATAATCAGCCAGATAATGAGTCACAAACATTTTCACATGTCTAAAAGTAACACAAGATTCCAGCGCATAGAACGGTAATACTTCCAGTAACAGCAACGCACAAAACCATGCCAGCCCCAGCCATATCGACTGTCTGAACAAATATAAAATAAACAAATCTATAATCAAAAGTGTTACCCAGATAATTTTATCAGATAAAGAACACCTTCGCTGCACGGTCATCTTTTTCCCATCAAAAGAAAAATCCCAATATGACGTTACCCTGCCTGATGAGAAACGAATCACCGGCATGCCTTGCTTGAACTGAAGCGTTATCATGCCATGTTCCTTATCCTGCAGATACTCCTGTCTATGTTTACTCATATAGGTCAGTCGATCGATAACCGCCTCTTTTCTATCTTTAAGGAAATACATCTTTTTCATCACATTATGCTCCTGTATTTAAAAATAACGAGCGGAATCTCCGTTCATCATCTTCGTATCCTCTGCAGACAATTTCGCCGATATCTCCGTGGTTAAACATAATCGCCAGATCTTTTTTTATATTTCCCTTCCGAGAGATCATATAAGAAAATCTCATTTAGAATGCGATCTACGTTTTGTAATCAATACACTTGATGCTACTACCCCAGAAAATGCAATGGATACATCAGCAATCATTCCCTACTTCCATATAAATCGTGTCATTGTTATCGTGTCACCAATTTCTCTTTTCTTATAGTCTTCTTCTGAAAGGAAACACGTACTCTCATATCCCGAATGTACATCCCTTCCAAATATTGGGTAAAACCGCTTCGTATCCCGGATATTTTCAGCGCCATAAGACTCCGTCTCAATCACTGGTTGCTTTTGCACAAGTACAACATCATGCTGTAACACCTGCTTTTTTCTCAGTTGTCTTATATTTGCATTCTCTGTCAGAACGCATGCTCCAGCTATAAATATTACTATAACATAATACAGACAAACAAAGATATCACTCCCATCAAAATTGAAAAAAGTGCTGACAACCATACCTATGAGCAATGCCACAAATGCTATCAAAACCCACCTGTTCCTCTTTTTTCTCCGTGCCCTAAGCTCCACGGCTGCATCCTCATCATTGATTTGTCGAAATGTGAATCCCTACTCATCTTCTGCCGTATAAACAACTTTTGTGTGATCTAAAACCATACCTTACTCCATTCTACACGATTATTTTTCACCTGTTTAGATACTTAAATTTCCAGCTGCAATAGCCATTATACTTGAGACTCTGTACTTATCATCTAACAGGCTAATTAATTCATGCCTTTGATTATCTGTCAGATTTAGCGACTGTACAAAAGTGATTAATGCAAAATCCGCTACCTGCTTACTGTTAGCATCTGTCTGAATAACAAGTGAATCAATCAATAGCGAGATAGACGAAAATATATCCTTACAGCAAAATCCAATCATCGACAACGGTAGCACTCTCATCCCTCGTTGCACAAAAACATTCAACGAAACATTACCATTTTCTTTATTGATACTGCCGTACAAAATCCAAAGATGTCATACCGCAGTACTCAATATATCCAAACAAGTGCTTATTTAAACCACTACGATGCTCAGTCATATCAATTCGTAGCCTGTCTAATTTCGCAAGATGCCTAAATCTTCTACAGACCTTTATCATTGTAAGATCTATACCAAGCTCAGCAGCCTCCTTCTCCGAAATCTCTCTCATACCTGAGGCATCATCAGAATGTGTGAGCAGGTAGCTGCCTCTGGCAACATACTTATCCTTTATTCTGCTTGACTACTTTTCATCTGGTATATAAATCAGGGGCAAGGGTTTCCACGGAGTGGTGCATGCACCCTTGCGGCTGATTTATATACCGGATATCCTAGCCCAAGCAGAAGAAGGAAGACCATTCATCCGTTTCCCATGACAGTTGAACCTTTATGTCGGAACACTTTAGCATTATCATTGCCATCATGTTATCTATGTTAGTATAGCACTTCAATGACACAAAACTAAAGTCTCTTTTATATGGAAAAATGATGTTTATTGAAACTGCCCTTAAAAATATTGCATTAAACACAATTATGACAGAAATAGATTCAAGCAGTGTCTATGATATGTATGATAAAGCAATCAGCAGTTACAAAAATGCTCCGGCTGGAACTCGCGAAGATATAAAAAAGAAATACCAAAATAACAAACTGAATCTTCAAGGTTCCATACAAAATGCCATAGCCGCTGCATACCGCAAAGAGAACCCTAAAATCACCCATTTTTATAATAATGTCAACTATAATGAGGTTCCAATTTGGGCAATTTTCGAAATTCTTACTATGGGCGATTTTGGTTATCTACTTTCCTGTCTGACTATTGATATGCGTGAAAAAGTATCCCGTTCAATCGGCATAAATCTATCCAGTGATACCTATCGGGAATTGCTTTATAAATATGTATATGCCTTAAAGGATCTGAGAAATGCTATTGCCCATAATGATGTAGTATACGATACCCGTTTCAAAAAAATGGATCCATCCAGACCAATGAAGCAGTGTCTGATTTTAGAAATGGGAATGCCTTACATAAATTTCAAAACTATTGGTGACTATATTATTCTCATTTGTTATTACTTGAAATTACTGAAAGTTTCTAAAACTGAGATTAAATCATTTATTCGAGAATTTGAAAAGATCACACGAGAATACGAAGCATCCGTAAACCCGAATGTTTCAGCTATTACGATCTGCCACAGAATGGACATTGATTTTTGATTACAATTATGATTAACCTATTATAAGTTATGCCACTTCAATTTTTGCAAATATCATCCAATCTGCAATACATGAAATTAAAATAACTATTCCTAAAAATGCAGGTACTCCTGCAAATTGTTCTAAATAATTGAATGAATTCAATATTATGCTTTTTTCTCCTTAAATGACTTCAGAAAGATCACCCATCCATAGATCAGCAGATTCATTACCAGTGCCACAGGAATAGCTCCCCAGTGGATTTGCTGATTCTGAAGTACATCCGCAGAGTACGTTCCTGAAAAAACTACCACCATATTATTATTCAGAAAATGAATAATTATCGGAACCCAGATATTCTGGGTTTTCATATAAGTATATGCCATAAAAATCCCCAGTGAAATACAGGTAACAAACTGGCTTGCCAGAGCCGCCAGCCCCATATCCGGCGTAGTGTAATAGAAGAAGTCTATTGGCAGATGCCATACAGCCCACACACAGCCCAAAAGGATTACGCCGCCTTTTAGTCCAAATTTTTTCTGAAGAAGAGGCTGAAGATAATATCTCCATCCGTATTCTTCTCCAAAGAATGCCACTACTGACAGGAAAAAGTTTACCAAAACAGTAAAAAATATGATCCAGGTAGTAGGATTTGCCATTATTTTGCCAAATTCAGAAAGCTGGCCGCTCAGAGCACAGGCAATCACAAATCTGAGAAGATATAATCCAATAAACAACAGGATCATACGAATAGATATATTCCAATGTTCGCTGTTCAGTCCATAGGATCTGCGCTTTTCTTTACCGGATTGCAGAAGAAGAATCCAGAAAATAACGCTGCCACCTATTATAACGTACTCCATGATCGTTGCCCACTGAGAATATGGCATGCTCATCAGATCTCTATTTTGGGGAGCCAGAACAGAAGCCGCCGTGCAGACAACCAGCACCGCCGTGAGAGCTACAAAGAATATGTAAAAAGCCGTTGGAAGATTTTTATCTCCTTTTTTGGTAATTAAATAAGCCATCATCACACCTGCTGCTGGATACAGCATCTGCGAATTTGGAAAAGCGCTGAGATCAAGACCTTTTCCATAGCTATACCACATCAGAAGTCCCATTACATATGTGATTCCGTATGCTATAATCACATAGATCAATAGCTGTTTTTTCTCTGTTTGCATAAATTTCATAATTTCCTCCTTGCAACTTCAAAGTTATTTACTTCTCTTCATACTTTTTAACGATAACTAAACTATAAGCAGCCATAATTACAATTGTTTCCACCATCACACCAATAACCGACAACAGAACGTATGGTGTATTTTGACCATCTAACAGCGGAATTCCTAATATAACAAAAATGATTCCATAGATTATAAACAATAGTCCGCTCGCACGATTGTAACCTTTAACATCTTTTACTTTTATTGTTTCGGTATTAGCCCAGAATCCAACGGGATTCTTAGAAAACATATCTTTTATTCCTAATCCAATTATAAACACTCCCAAAAGTGACCATATAACAAACCCAATCATATTGTTTCTCCTTACAAACCGCATTAAAACCATAATGAGACACATTCTTGTATTTCCCAAAATCGAAATTTACTAATTCTACAAATTCCGATTCTTAATATATGAGTAGAGGCTTTTACAGTCTCTGCTCTTTCTTTATGATGAAGGTGATTGGTCTGACGTAATTTCCGATTGGGACACCACGCCCGAAGTTAAATGTGTCAGCCCGCCTTCATTGTTCTACATTCGATTCAGCAAGTTGGGAAAGATTGCTTCTCCCGTTTAACGAAAGAATATGAGTGAACCTTGAAGAGCTGGATCCAATCATAAATCACTTACGAAAGGAGCGTCTTTCTTATGATTGCTGTTGGTATCGATGTTTCAAAATCCAAGAGCACCGTTGCCATTCTCAATGGAGATGGCAGCATCCGTGCCAAACCTTTTGATGTCCACCATGTCGCTGATGAGCTGCAGGCATTGGTAGATTACATCAAGAGGACTTCAGAGCCTCCAACCATCCTTATGGAGCCCACCAGCCACTACCACTATCCACTCCTGAAAGCCTTCACGGAGGCGGAACTCCCAGTCTGTCTGATCAATCCATACCAGATGAAGAAGTATGGCGATACCGAACTCAGAAAGGCGAAAACGGACAAACGTGATTCTCTGCGAATCGCTCAGTATGCCCTTGAGAAGTCCTATTCGCTGATTCCTTACACTCCTCAGGACCAGAAGTATGAAGATCTCCGTTTTCTGTCCAGGCAATACAGTCAGAGGATATCAACCCTAACTGTTGCCAAAGTTCAGCTGCTCAGCCTTCTGGATGAAACAATGCCCGGCATTACGACCATTCTTCCTCTTAAAAGCAGGGATCCCGACAACTGTGTGCTTCTGCGTTTCATTAAGCGTTTCAAGTCTTTCGATGTAATCCGTAAGATGGGCAAGACACGTTTCCTGGACAGCTATCAAGTCCTAGTCAAAAAGACCAAGGATCGTTTTGCCGGTTCTAAGGGACTGGCTATCTATGAGCTGGTCCTTAACAGTGTTACCACCCGTGGAGAAAACCCCTTATCCGCAATGACTCAGGATCAATGTGTTGATCTCGTATCCACATCTCAGAAAGCTGCCGATGAGATCAATCTTCAAATGCGGATCATAGCAGAGACCATGCCGGAGTACAAAGTGCTTCGTTCTATGGCCGGCGTGTGGGACCGACTGGGACCGATCATTCTTGGAGAAATCGGTGACATTCGCCGTTTTCACAGTGGCAAAGCACTCAATGCTTATGCCGGCAATGATGCTCCGCCATATCAGTCCGGACAATTCGAGAGCCGGAATCGTCACATCTCCAAACGTGGCAACCCGGCTCTCAGAAAAGCTTGTTTTGAGGTAATGCAGGCTCTCAAACTGACAAAACCTCAGGACGATCCTGTTTACCTTTTTCTGCTCAAAAAGGAACAGGAAGGGAAACCATACAACGTAGCCAAAATGGCTGCCGTCAATAAGTTTCTGCGGATCTACTACGCTCATGCAATGGAGTTGTACAAGTAAATCTGTCCGCTTTCATTATAGCTGTTAACTGCCGGCCTGCAACAGCAGGTCTTATTAAGGTTACTCTCTTTTTTGTTCTCAAGGTTCTCGAAATCTTCAAAAATCTGCTTGACAAACATTAGCAAGATTTGACAAGTACCTTATAGCTTCATATTTTCAAACCTATTATATCAATTTTTTCTTGATTTAATCATAAAAAATGCTATACCAGCAACTATTATGTATCCGAACAATGAAATAACAGATGATTCAATTCCAAACTCACCACCTGTGATGGCGAAATCTTTTGAATTAAGTACATATGTCATTACAGAATATTTATCCATTTTTTCTCCAATGGCTAATCCTCCACCAATAATCACAACGTTCCAGATAGCATGAACTATTCCACTATTCCAAACTGAACCACTTTCTATTGCAATCATCGAAAACATAACGCCTACCATCGTTCCGGCGATAATTACTAATAAACAACTGCCTATTGAAAAATCCTGTCCAAGAACATGTACAATACCAAATAACATTGATGGAACAATTACAGCCACCTTAATATTCCATCTCTTCTTTAATGCATTAAGTATAACTCCTCTAAACACCATTTCTTCAACAAATCCAGCCGCTATTCCGGTAAATGCAACCCCTGCACTTAAAGTATTGAACATCTGATTTCCATTCATATTTGAGGATACATACTTACCGTTGAATATTAAAAGATAACTTTCTTTTATAACAAATGGTAATAATACAGCTATCAAAATCCATCTTATTTTAATAGCAAATTTAGGCATTCCGAAATCCGAAGTCGGCAATTTAATAATTTTGCTAATAAACATTTTCAGAATAAGATATGTCAATCCAGCATATATAATTCCAGCGATAATATTACAAATGCCAGTTGGAATTTTTATTATAACAAACATACTTGCAATGGATTGTGCAATAATCTGTGTGATTATTAAAATAAATATGGCAACAAACGATGTGCTAATTGCTTTTTTTGTACTCATTTTATTTCTCCTTTATAACTTTCGATTTTAATGTCTTTATTATACCATAATGATACTATTATAAAAAAGGAAAAAGAGCTCCTTCGAGCTCTTTTGATTCAGTTCTGTAAACTTGAATTTTATCGTTCTTTCATACAATACACATAAGTCTGTACAATATTACGCATATAAATAAACTGATTATGTTTGCTCTATTTGTTTTATAGTTTGCATTTATTTCAAGTAAAATCAAATACATGCAATGGGACAATAACAATAATAAGACTAAATAGTAAAGTCACTATCTTTAATATTTTACTTTTTTTCCAGAAAAAATAGTACATTGCAAACTGCAATATTATACTTATTGTAAAATAAAGTATCCACTTTAATTCCCATTGCACAATAGCTATTATTGATTCATAATCAAATTCAGTAAAAATTATGCATACAATAAATATCCAAAGAAAAAGTAAAAATACAATAAATTCGTATCCTGCTAATGCAAGTACTTTTTTTCTTATACTTGCATTTCGCATAAAAAAAACAACCCCAATAGATAATATACACAATAAAAATGTTCTATAATAATCCGAAAAAATTATTTCTGTTATCACATTCGTGTCTCCTATAAAAACTTCTGTTAAATCAGCACAATTTTTCAAATATTGATAGCAGCAATATTTCGATTTGTAAACCATAAACTCAAATTACAGATTCCTACAATTTGCAAATCATTATATACTCTTCGTCATTCTCATCGACAATTTCAAATCCTACTTTTAGATACATATGAACTGCATAATTCATCTTCTGAACAGATAATGACACTTGCTTATATCCTTGCATTTTCAGTTTTTTTAGCATCTGCTCCATTAGATTAGTTCCAATACCATAGTTTCTATACTGTTTTAAAAGTGAAATTGCAAATGATGGTGTTTCAGCATCAATATGTCCATAATCATTCATAATACGACACCATACTGCACCAACAATTTCATTATTGGCTTCAGCAACCAAACACAAGTCTCCTTTATTCTTACCAAAATCTTTAACATACACCTGTAATTCTGGTTGATTTATAATCTCTTTTGGTGGTATAGGAACCCCTTCTGGAATAAAATTGCTTCGTATAAAAAAGTATTTAGCACCTTGGACTCGTTTTGTCTTAATTCTCTTATTGAATAATCCATATAAACCTCCGATTTATTTTTTATAAATCAGTTGCTATTCCACACATCCAAACACCTCCACAAACAACGATTTGTTAAACTATCTATACAATACCATATCTCTTTGGCTAATACAATAATTGCATCGCTCCCGCTTATTCTCATCAATTCTGCAACTAACGTATCGTGATCATATGCATATTGTCAGGCTGTCTGTTCACTTTTCTTTGCATGATACGCTTCACGTCTCATAGCCAGTGTTTTTTCATATCTTACTTTTGCAATAGGATCTCCGCTTAATGCATCGTCACGCATTTTCCGGTAACTCTTTACTGTAGCTCTTACCTGATACTGTTTACGCTCTGCAAGCTGGCTCTGTGCTTCCTGATCTCCGACTTCTGTTTTTGCCTTGATCTCTGCACGCTTCTGATTTCTTTTCTGCGTAGATTTCTTAGAAGATTTCCTCTTTCTTTCAGCAATCTCTTCCGCTCTGCGTGCCTCCTCTGACTGCAAGGCTTCCACTTCATCCTCACTGAGTGGAAGAACAAAATTTCCAATGAAATTGAAATAAATATCCACTTGCTGAGTACGGTCTTTTGTTCTGCCACCCTCTGCTTCATGAATTACAACCTTTTCAATGAAATCATTAAGCATAAGCTCTGTAATATTTGTTTGTTCCTCTGTTTTTGTGTAATCATCTACACTCGGTGTACCTGAATATTACGGTACGGCAGAGCCGCCAGTCCTGTGTGGCCCGGAATACTCAAACAATGTGATCGAGCGGCTGAACCGGGAAATCCGCCGACGGACGCGGGTGGTAGGGACGTTCCCTGACGGCAACTCCGCCCTGATGCTGGTCTGCGCGAGGCTACGCCACGTGGCGGGCACCCAGTGGGGCAACAAGAAATACATGAACATGAAGCACTTGGAGGCGGCTCTGGACGACGCCTCTATTGCCGGCTGACTTCATTCAGCCGGAGCCTGCAAACAATTTTGCGCATAAATCTTGACGGCACCTTGGCACTGGTGCTATGTCCAGAGCAGTTTTTACCGGGATTTCTACAAAAGAAAGGTCAGACGGGTTGGTAACTTCCTGGAGTCCCTCCTGTTCACAGACTTCCCGGCGGATCTTTCGGAGCCAGTAATAGTAAGATTTTTCAGAAATGTCGTTTTCAGCAAGCCACTGCTTTGCCGTAGTGCCTGCCGGTCTGTCCTGGCACTGTCGAATGATGTTTATCCGGTTCGACCTGTGGACAGTGTGAGTTAATTGATCCATGCGCTTTAGCCTCCTCTAAAAAACTAATAGTTTTTTCGTCTCATTTAGAGTGTGGCATAAAAAAACTACTTAGCCAAGGCGCAGGATTTGACATTTACCATCAATCAATTCATCCATATCGTTATATGTGTACATGTACGTTCCATCTGCATAGCACCATTTACAATACTCCTCATTTAATGTGCCATCCTTATCACGTCCCAATATAGAATCATCATCAATAGGCATGCCGCAGCACTGACAGATCAGCTTTCTGGGTTCTCCCAAAAGCGTATTGATCGAGACATCAAATTCTTTCGACAAGAGCTTAAGTGTATCAGTATTCGGAACGGTATCTCCATTTTCCCAGCGTGATACTGCCTGCCTTGTAACCATGATTTTATCTGCCAGCTCGTCCTGTGACATTCCTCTTTCTGTACGAAGTTTCAAAATAATATTTTTCGTTTCCATAGCCATCACCTCCATAACCATATCATATAGATAAATTAAGTTCTGAAAAGCAACCTGCTGTTGCCATATCCTGTCTATATGATTTAATTATCACTCTTTGGTCATGACTTTCTTGCACCAAGTTCTTATCTTACAGTGAGGACATTTTAAATATCTTGTACTCACAATATGCATTCCCATAGTATATTGCATAAATGTTGCAAATACGCGGTTACTCTTAAAACACATATTTTCCATTTTATTAAATAATACTGTAGACGGCACTATTTACTTATCATTTTCATGTATTATTTGTTAAAAATTTGAATATAGACGAACATCCATACTTTTCAGTTCATCACTAATAAATAATGTAATTTTTGCCCCATCTATCTCAAATGTACCTCTATAAACCACACTACTTCCATATTGACCTCTAATAATAATATCTTCATCATATCCCATCTTCTTCGCTTCATTTTTAATTATATTTGCTATGTATTCTTTTCTAGTAGACGAATTTGATACCTCCAAAGGCAATTCTGTTTTTAAGTCAATATATTCTAGTTTATCATCTAAAAATTGCAAGGTAACATTTGTAATTTGTGGCAAATTTCTAACAGAATCTACCTTAAATAAGTCCGCTGCCTCAATATTGGATATGGTAAATGAATAATTTATCATTCCACTGGGAGTTGAATCTGAAACTGTAATTTGATTATTATTCAACATCTGTTCTAGTTTTATTAATACTGATTTGCTGTCCATTCCAATATGTATGTCGGCTTCTTTATTTATTCGTTCTTCTTCCTCACGTGTTTTTTTCTCTGCATATTCTCTCTTAAATTTTTCTGCCTGAGACATCTCGTTTGAATCATCAAAATATACTATTTCTTGTTTTCCTATTTTTTCTATGTAATCATTTTTATTTTGATAATTTACTAAATCATTCCATAATTCTACCTTACTCTGTCCATCTGTATTAAAACTACCTACTGCTACTGCCGTCCCATCTTTCTTTATACAAATTGTATTAAAGTAGGAATCTACAAATACAACATCTGTTATACCATTTATACTAAGTTGTGTTTCTATAGAACTATTATCATATGAGATTACACCACTACTGGAAAGACCCGCTCCTGTCGCTACCAATGTTCCATCTGATTTTAATCCAACAATTCCCCATCGATCGACTGAGATCTCTACAATATCCTTCCACCTTGATGTATCACAAATACAATCTGAATATCCAACACAGACAACTGTTCCATCAGATCTTAATCCAGCTGTATAACAGTCTTTTGTCTCCACCTGAATAATATTTTTCCAATTATTAATTTCTAATTGTCCATAATAGTTAGAACCCGTACCCACAACCGTGCCATCAGACTTTAATGCCACTAATGATTCTAATCCTTGAGATATTTGAATAATATTATTCCACTCACTCGTGTCCTCTATTTTCCCTTTTGTATACTCTGAAGTGCCACTAGTAACAACCGTACCATCCGCTTTTAATCCTGCCAGATAACTTTCACTTGCAGAAATATCAATAATATCTCTCCATTTCTCAATTCCCGGAATTTCAATAGATGCAATAACAGTCCCATCCTTCTTTATTGCCACCACATAATCATTTGAAGCAGTAATACCCACTATATCATTCCATGCACTAAGATCTATTTCGTTATTTGTTGTAATAACAGTCCCATCTTTCTTTATTGCATAGAAGGCATTTTGTGAACTAGCAAGCGTATTATTAGTCATATATTTTTGTAACTCTTCATCATCTTCTGCTGATTCATTCCCTACTGTAGTCATATATCTTTGTAATTCTTCATCATCTTCTGTAGATTCATTTCCTACTCCCTCTTCATTATTTGATATTTCAAGATGCTTTCTAGCTTCATGAAAATATAAAAATATCATAATCATCAATAGTGAAACTAACACAACGCATAAATGCTTATATAATTCATTATCTCGTTTTTTCATCTTATTTTCCTTAATATCCATACCTCGACTTTTTATTCAGCAAATAACCAAGTACAGCTCCCACAATTCCCCCAACAATATGAGCCATATTAGAAATATCATTCTGCACAGCAATACCCTCATATACCTGCTGCCCTATAAAAATAACAGCAACTAATACAAATGTTAATGGGATTTCCCCTTCCCTAAATCCTGCAAATGATGCAAGTATTATAAATGCGAATACCACTCCGCTTGCTCCACACAACCCCACATTCCAAAAGAAAATATAATTTACTATGCCTGTAATAACTGCTGTTATGCCAATTACTTCTATTAGTTCCTTTGAACCATGTTTTTCCTCCAACATCGGACCCAATAGCAACAGATATGATGCATTTCCAATAAAATGGCTCCACCCAGAATGACCAAATATATGGGTAACAAATCTTACATATGTCATTGGACTAGTTAAGGATGTATGATATGTCATAAATACACTTTGCGTAATTCTTCCGTTAGAGATAACACCTAATAATGTTGCAATAAAGCACATAATAACAAATCCCAATGTTACTGGTGCATTAAATGTAATTTTCAGTCTCTTATGCAAACGATTCCCACCTTCCAAAAATGGAAAGAGTTTCATTTCTTCCCATTGTCTCACCAATTCTATCTTCGCTTCTTTCCTGCTTCAAGCATAGCCTGCTTTAAATCTTCTTCTATTTTAACTAATTCCTCTTGTGCCTTAACTCTCTGAACTGCTCCCTGTTCATGAATTTTAACTACTTCGTTTATAGATGCAATCAAATCTCTATTACACTGCTTCAATGTATCAATATCTACAATCGGTCTTTCTGATTGCTTAGCAGTCTCAACAGTTGCCATCTTCAATGTTTCAGAATTCTTTTTCAACAGCTCGTTGGTTTTATCCGCCAATGCTCCCTGGGCGACAAGCGCTCTACTTGTATGCTCAATTCCCAAAGATAGTACAAGCTGATTTCTCCAAAGAGGTATAGTATTTGCCAATGATGACTGTAATTTATCCATCATTTCTCTATCGTTATTTTGAAGCATCCGAACCTGAGGTGCCGACTGAATTGAAATAACTCTTGTAATCTCCAAATCAGACAATTTTTTTTCAAATCTATGACACAAATCTTCATAATCACGATATGCCTGCACATCTTCCTGCTTATCGCTATTTTCCGCGATACTCTTTAACTGTGTGAGTTTTGTTTCTTTTGCATGATCTAGTGCTTTCTTTCCGGCAATAATATACATGGTCAGCTCTTTATAATATTGCACATTCAACTCGTACATTTGCTGGTACATAGATATATCTTGTCCAAGCACATCTCTATGCTTAATCAAATCCTTTTCTATTCTATCCACATTACTTTCAGCCTTGGCATAATTAGCTCGTATTGAACCTACACCTCTTTTAGCTTTTTGAAAGATGCCTAAGATTCCTTTCTTCTCTGGCTCTGTTGTTGCATCCAAAGCCACTGTAAGCTCTTTTAATGAATCGCCAACTTCTCCCAAATCATATGTTTTTACCTTTTTAAGTATTGTGGTTGAAAATTCTGATATATTGGTTTGCGCCTTAATTCCATAATTTACAATCTGATCCACGTTTTCAATGTCAATCTCATTTGCAAACTGTTCTACCATAGCCTTTTCTTCTTCAGATAGCATACTTTCATCTATAGTTCCGGCAGAATAGTTTGATTCCGATTTATTTACCACGCTTTGCATAGTAGGTACACTATCTAATAATTTCTCAGCCGTCTTTTGCTCTGGATTCAATGTCAACTGTATTTTTTCTTCCATAATGAAGTCCTCCGTAATTTTATTATCTCAAGGAGTCGCTAAGCTCTAATCTTATGCCTCCGTCTTTCTTCTCCATACTGTCAAGGTCGTCTAATGCCTTTTTAAGAGTTTCATTTGTATTTATTAACTTTTCTACAAAAAGTTCTTTGGATTCTCCACGTTTTTTTCTGCCTACATATTTTTCCTTTGTCATATATTTTTGAGTTATTTCTGCAACTCTATTTTGAATTTCCAAATTCCGATTCATCTTTTCAATCCCTAAAAGAATGGTAATCTGATTTCTCCATATTGGGATAGTTCCAGATACAGCTCCCATAATTTTATCAATTAGTCGTGCATTATTTTCCAGCATCAAATTCATCTGAGTTTTTGTTTGCAATGTAACTGTATGTGATATGCCCAAATCTTCAATTCTCTTTGAGAGCCTTTCATACCATGCCTTAATATCATCAGGAATCTGACCTTTTGGTTTTTTATTCACCACATCATTGCCATATGATATAGTTGTCTGCAAACTTGATAACGTTTCATCTATGCATCTGCCCAACTCTTCAAATAATTTTGAATCTTTAATCAGCTGTGCCTCTTGTAGTTTCAATGCCAATTCCATTTTATCCATATATACAAGAACTTCATTGTATTTCTTTATTAGGCGTTCCCTCTTTTTTTCATTACTGCTTGGAAATATTCCTACCTTTTTTTCTATCGAGACCTGAAAATCATCTATTTCATTAAGTATATCATGAATTAAATACTCCAACTCGCCATTGCTATTAAGCAACTGGTTGGAAATTATCTTTGAAAATTCTCTTAGCTGCTGTTGAGCTTCACATCCAAACAACAGTATGCTGTCAGCATTTCCCACTATCAGCTCATCTTGTCCCAATATTTCTTTGTTCTCTTTCTCCAAACATATCACCCTATCAATTATTGATTACTCTGAAAGTCCATCCTGCTTCATTAAGATCTCCATAGCAGAAATATCTGTCGCTATATCCATCTCTTTCTCATGATAAAACTTATCTAATAATCCTTCAAATGAATCTATGATTTTATCAATAGCCCCTTCAATATCTTTTTTGGTTTTTTCCAGGCTCTTTCCTTTTATCTGTTTTTCATCAATCTCTATATATGCTTCAAGCAGTTTTTCTGTTGTTGGTAAATAATAATTCATAAACATTCCTAGCTTATCCGCATTTTGTGGATTGACATCTACTTCATGGAATATCATTGATACTACATTTTCCATACGATCCAGCTTCTGCGAAATCATCTTATCTTTGATGATGTCATTGCTTTCATGAATTTTATCAATGTATCCCTGTCCCTGATCCATAATTGCCTGCATCTCTTTTGTTCGCTCTTTCATTCTAAGACGTTCCTCAACTTGCTTTCTATAATATCGATCATATACGGCCTGCTTATCCTTATACTTTTCATATACTTCATCAGAGACAATAAATATCAAATCATCTTTGCCAAAATGCCCCTGTGGTATTAACTTCATCGTTACAGCCTTCTTCAAATCTTTAATTACTTTTTCTGGTTCCTCTTTTGAATAAACTGCCAAATCATCAATAAGTTCGATATTCTTAAACCTAAGATCCCTTACATATGTATTATATCTTTTGTTAAAGTGCATTTCACAAATTCTCTTTGCAATAACAATAGAATTTATAGCAATAACAACCACCAATACAAGAATCCCCACAAGCGCAGACATTCTAAATGTATCCGAATATACTACGGTTCCTATATAAATAGGTGCATAGTACAAACACAACGCAGTAAATAAAATACACACTACAACACCCCATGTACGCGCTGCTGGACAGTTGTATTCAAATACATATTTATCTCGGCTACTATTTACACTTGGTAATTTATCAAGCCGTTCTGTCATTTCCGAAAAGGAACCCTTTTCGACACCATTATTAACAATGTCTACCGCTTCTTTTGCCTCTTGCAAATATTCATCTTTAACATTATCAACTTCTTCCTTCGGCTTTCCTCCAGGAAAAAAATTATTTAATATTTCCATCAAAAGTTCTCCTACCCTAATTATTCAACTTTATCTGTTGCAGATGGCTGGTGAATTTCTCCTGCATCAATTTTGGTTACTTCACTTGAAGCCGGCACTGCCAATGACGGCATTATACTTGAGGCCGGCGTTCCATTGGGAAGTTCTATATTCTGATTTACATCTGGCAGCTTAAATGTATCTTCAGTTGCTGTGACGACAGGCGTTTTTATCGTTGGCACATTTGCTGCTGCCGGTGCCTTATATGTAACATCTCCTTCTGAACTATAAGCTGAGTTTGAATGCGATGATGTATTTGAATGCGATGTATGGCTTGCATGACTAGAATGTGTATTTGAATGCGAACCATGATCTGAATGAGATGTATGGCTTGCATGGCTCTCATGACTTCCGTGATTTCCATGACCACTCGATCCCGATCTATGGGAGCTATGTGACCTATGCGAACTATGAGATCTATGACCAGCAAAAACATCCATCTGCATTAGGCTTCCGAGTACAACAATCATCGTACCAAGCACAAGTAATTTTTTTCCTGGGATATTTCCCTCTTCATCTTCAATTAGATTTTCTATACTTTTTTGAAACTTTGGAAATAATTCATCCATATTATTCATATATTTTCACACACTTTCCATTCGACCAATCTGTCTGATAATGAGTTGACGAATTTGTATAATATTGGCATTCTCCGTTCGGTTTACCATTTTCAAAAGAACCAGCCAGTTTATATCCATCCTCACCGGAAGGATAAAAATATGTTCCATTTCCATTCATTTGGTCTTCAGACCACTTACCCTCATATGATGCGCCACTTGTCCATGTATATGTTCCCTGACCTGACTTTTGTCCATCAGAAACATTTCCATTATACTGATCGCCATTGCTATATTTTATCTGTGCCTGTCCTGACAATTTTCCATCACTCATTGCCCCATTATAAGTAGTTCCGCTAACCAATGACATTTCAACAGCTGTTGGCTGTCCATCTGTAATTGTAAATGTGTAATTGCCAAAATCATTTTCTATATGATAGCTACCGTTTACAAATGTATTTTTATCAAAAGTACCACTTGCATAACTTCCATCTGAATATGTATAGGTCCCAGATCCAGTCATCTGATCAGAAGCCCACTCTCCATCGTACTTATCACCAGATATCCATGTATATACGCCCTGACCACTTCTATATCCATCCAGAAAAGCTCCATCGTAAATGTCTCCACTTACAAAAGTCATCTTTCCTGTTCCAGTCAATCCTTTTGTATCACACGATCCTATATATGTTGACCCATCTGCATATTCTATAGATGCCTTATCAATATTCCCTGATTTGTAAGTTAAATTATAACTTCCAATACTATTCTTAAATGTACATGTTCCGTCTTGAAAAGCATTATCTTTAAATGTTCCTGAAAAAATCACTCCATCCGGGGTTGTATATGTACCTTGCCCGCACATCTGATCATTTTTCCACTCGCCTTCGTATACACCTCCATCATCCCAGGTAAATATTCCATTCCCACTTTTCTTTGAGGAGGAAAATTCTCCTTGATATGTACCCTCATTGGGAACGCGCAAAGTACCGCTTCCCTTTAACTGATTCTGCTTCCACTCTCCTGTATATGCCGCTCCAGTCTCAAATAAAAATTGACCATCACCAGAAAGATATCCAAAATCTGTTTCGCCAGCATACAAACCCTTGGTTAACTGAATCTGTCCCGATGAACGCATCTCATGTTCTCTTAAAACCCTTTGTTGCAAATCATCAGCTTGTATTTTCTGCCCAAGGCCTCCCACAACGATTATCTCGGCTACAGCCAAAAGAACAAGTCCCCATGATGATAATTTTTTTCTTCGTTTAAGAGCCTTTTCATGCTCTTCTTCGGGTGTTATCACCTTTTCTATTGAATTACTATTTTCCGTTTTATTCATACCCTCTTCGGACAATTTCTCTTTTTCTAAATCCGCCATCTCAATCACTCCATGAATTTAATATCCGCATTGTTTCCTCATCATTTTCATAAAACTTCGAGAATAAATAATCTAATATTCCAGAATATACTCTGCATTTATATCCCCTCGGTTGTTTTTCTATCACATCTCCATCCAAAGCATAATTTACAACCGGACAAGTTCCACAATATGGCTGGTATACACAATCACAACAAGTCGGAATTGTTTCCAAAACACTGGACGCACATACTGTCTTACATACACTATTATTTATCAGATCTGTATAAGTGTTGTTATATACATTTCCTAATTGAAATGTACTTTGTCCCATCTCATGAAGCATTCGTCCCTCATCGCATGTAAAAATATTACCATCTGCATAATACGCCAACTGTCCAACACCTGCGCCACATGGTGAACGCAATTCCATATAGTTCATGAAATCGCCTCTTATTCTTCTCAATAAAATTGCAGCATGATCTTCTTTGATGAATCTTCCTGCTTTATTTATTTCAATCAATTCATCTAATGCTTGCTGATAGAATTTAATAAACTCCTCCGAACTATATCCTATTTTTTCCCAACTCTTTGCAGCTTTTCCTAATGGTGTTAATGGCCTTATAAAAATGCTTTCAAAGCCCATATCTACATAGGAGTGAACAATTTCTTTGGGAAAGTTAAGAGAAAATCTTGTAGTTGTTTCTATGGCTCCCACCTGCAAGCCAGCTTTTCTTACTCTCTCAACAGAATTTATTACTTTTTTAAATGTACCAGATCCGTCAGCATATGGACGATTATTATTGTGTACTAATTCACTTCCATCTACAGACGTTGATATTCCAAAATTGTACTGTACAAAAAAATCTAACATTTCATCATTTAATAATGTTAAGTTAGTTACTACCGTATACGCTATCTCATGCTTCTCTTTATGTATTTCGGCATATTGTACTATGTGTTTTATAATATCAAAATTAACTAATGGCTCTCCACCCTGAAACTCAAAACATAAAGACTGTTCCGGCGACTGCAACGCTATATCTACTGCCTTTTCAGCCATCTCCTTATTCATAATAAGATGAGAACATTCTACACCATTATTTGCCTGACAATATATGCAGCTCATATTGCATACTGTAGTTACTACAAAAATATGTAATGATGTTGCTACATTGACATGCCCCTTTATTTCTCTTAATGCATATTTGTTTATGGATGAATATTCCAAATCGGATTCATCGTATATCATCTTTTTCTCAATAAGTGATTCATATAATTCCGATTCTCTATCAACATCCAACGAAAGAATCTTCCCAAAATCCTCTTTGCTGACAAACATATACTTTCCAAAATCATTTGTCATTAGAATAGATTTTCCATATTGCTTAAAATTAAAGTAATTTAGCTTCATATAATTGCTCTCAATTCTCCCTTTTCCATAGACATTGTTCCTGCAAACACTCCGCCACAAGCATTTCTCATTTTACAGTTCTCACAAGTCTCAGCATATCTTACTTTATCCGGTGATATACTCTTTTCACACAATGTCCAATATTCCTTCTTCACAGTACATAATGGAAAATTATATAGTTTCACATCAATTCCATTTTCTATCAATACTAAGGCTGCATCCTCTGCAACTTGCGCAGCATCTACATATGATATCCATACTTTATCCTGATTAACCCTTGCGCTTCCAGTCATCTCCATTGCCATAATGCTGACATAATCCACTTCCGAAAGTTCATCAGAAATCATCTGTGCAATATTATGAATATCATCTTTGTTCAATCTGTTTACAACAATCCTTAACTCAACATGAATTCCCGCCTTCAATAACTTTTTTATCCCTATCTTTGTCTGATTAAAACTACCATTTGACTGAGTTATCATATCATGAATATTCGCAGTAGAACCATGAATAGGTATAGCAACTATACTGTTCTTTGGTGACTTTTCTACGAATCTTTCCACATATGAATCAACTGCAAAAATTCTTCCATTGGTAAGCAATAAAAAATCTGTACATTCAAATTTTGCTCTAAGAAATTCTAAAAATCTAAATATATCTGGACCTACCATAAACGGCTCCCCACCTGTAATTGTGAGATGCGGGGCATCCGTAGGTATATGTTTTGCAATTTCTATCAAGGTATCTACACTGGTATTTCGGCCCTTTTGCCGAGATATATCTGGAGATGGGCACATAACGCAATTAGAATTACATTTACCTGTCACGAAGAAATAATTATCCAAAGAACTATCATCATAGTATTCCGAAAATTTTCCATTTTCCCAAAGTTCATAAACATCATAATCATGTGCATTTCTGAGCTTTTCAATTATATTTTTATCTTTGGATACCACAACATCTTCCGGGTATAACCTTATATCATTTTCTGATATATATACAAACTCTATCTCATCTTTAAGTAGCTCTTCCCTTACTGTTTGATTCAAAGCCAAAGATACTATTTTATATTTTCCATGATAATTCTCCAGCTTTACAATCATTTAACCATCCCCCATATAATGAAATAACTTAAAAATCCAGCAAAAATAAACATTGCAAACGGAATTTTCCTGACAACCGTTACTGCTGAAATATTCCTGCTACTTGCCCATCGACCAATACTCTCAACCTGTTCTTCCGTCAATCTACTTCTCAAATCTTCTGATGATATGGGAGGGAGTCCTCTAACTCTGGAATTTTGCATAAGCATTGATGATATACTTGATAATATCATCCCTTTCTTCAAATCACATATTTTAACTTCCTGATATAAACTTGTCCGAATGGTCATCTGGCAAAGCAGTAGTAATATTACCAACACATAGTTTTCTGGATTAAAAGAGAACGGAATAAATCCTAATATCAATCCAATGACAATATCAACAGCATAAACGCCAACAATAATCTGCCATTTTTTTAATTTACTTTCTTTACCAACTAACCAGGCAGATATCATGCATATTATTCTTATAATCCATTCATTAACATATATGCCTTTCATGCCAATCATGATAAATAATAAGTTTATTAAGCATATATATCCCGATGCTGATAAAAAGGATTTAAGAAAATTTCCAAGATACCCTTTTACATATTCTTTTGTAATTTTTGTTCTTCCCTTTACCAATGAATAGATTGAGAAAAATAACAGATAAAAATATCCATATAAAATCGCAAGGCATAGTGCAAAGTACAAAGTTACATCTGATTTTCCATAAACCAAATATTCATTTGCCGGATAAAGCACTGCCATCACCAAAGTTAATTTACAGTCCCCACCTGCAAATGAGTGTGTGTAAAATAAAATCAAACTAATCAAGGCAATGATTCCAAAATTTATCATGAAAAGCCAAAATAAATCTCTGGCAAAATATCCATAATATATCACGCATAAAACGATTCCGGGTAAAACAAATCCAAGTAAAGTTTTATTGTATATTCTTCCGTCCCTCACATCAGATATTGATGTTATTATTCCTAGCAATATAAGCACAGCTGTCAAAAAAATTTCTATTATAATCATTTTTTCATATTCTCTATATTTATCAAATAATTTTCAAATTCTTTTACTGTGACGTTCGGATCATATTTGCAACTGTTAAAAATCAACTCTATATAGATACCTTTTCTTTTCACTTTAATTTTTGCAAAATCTTTGTATGTATCACAGGTTTCTTTTATACTTTTTTCGGAATAAATTTCTGTACTCAATAACAACTTAACCATTAGTATCAAACCAATCCTTTAATATTTCATCTTCGCAAAATTGCTGTTCAATTTCGCTATCCGATAATTCATCCTCGTCTTTAGGAGCAACTACACTTGTTGCAACAGCCCTAGCAAGCATCAATTCACGAATATTCTTTGTCTGTAAATAGATTTCATGCCGAGCACTTTGGGCTAGAATTTCATTTTCAAATTCATCATCAGATATTTCTTCTTTCTCATTTTTTGCATTTAACGATACATAATAATATTTCTCGTCGGCATCTAAATGCACATATGCTCTATCCGTAAAATTGTAAGCAGCCTTAATAAGTGCAATCTTCGAATAAAGTTCTCTACTATATTTAAGTTGTCTCATAGAAATCATTCCTCACTGTTCTTCTGAGTTTTCGCCAATCTTTATATTCACCAGTAATTATTCTATTATCTTTAGGTTTATCTGTATCTACTGGAATAGCCCATGCCCTTCCAATTTTTGTTACGCCTGCTATTCTTCCTTCGGCACACATAATTTGTATTGTTCGCAATTTCACTCTACACTTCTTTGCCATTTCAGCAGAAGTATATTCCTCAGCGAAATTTAATCTCATAAAAGTCCACATCCACTCAGAAAACAATTTCCTTCAATTCTATCAAAAATTCGTATAAAAAAAGGAAGGCGATAGTAGCCGATTTTTTTGTCTCGACTTGATAAACGAACTCCTGATTAGGATAGAACGTGTCATTTTTTACAACAAGTATAATGTAATCAAGTGCTCATTTAGCAAAATACATCAAGAAGATATTAATTCGTCTCCTTAGTATTTTTATCTTAGTGTATTAATTCTTTTATAATTGTGATTCTCCAAGAAAATTTATTATCTTGATCGTCAATCCTGTGTTGGAATGTCAAGAAAATTAAAGTTTTTATTTATAGTCTCATTATTTTTCCAATCATATGCCTTTAATATTCTGGCTCTCTCATCATATTTTTCTTCTGGTATTCTAATTGCAAAATATGTATTAAAAACAGCCTTTGATATTCGCGATTTCTTTCTCAAATATCTATTTTGTTTTTGGGCCATTTCTGTAATAAAGTCATTACTATCCTTTATTAAATTTTCTTCAACTTCATCTGTTGTTAATGCTTCAAGCATTATTTTTTCAATTGCCCCTGTTTCATTTTCAGGGAGACATTTAAAAAATAAATCCACTTGGCATTGTCCAAGAACAAAATTATTTATTATCCACTTACTATTACTATTTATATCTTCTTCTACAAATTGAGTTCCTAAATTTTCATTAATTTGTTCAATAAATTCCCTATTACTATCAATTGTATCATGATCTATTAAAATGATAACTTTATCAATAAATTCTTCTTTTCTCGTTACATATTCTAATTGATCTTTTATCGACTTCATCTTAATCGGAATATTTGTTATTCCGCCACAACTTTGAATTTCAATATTAGATCCGTCTTTTTTCAATGTCTTTTTTAATAGCTTATTGGTTACAGAATTTTCCCAAAATCCCTCATATTCCCAGTCATACCTATACTGGAGAACATATTGTATCATTAATAAATCCGTCGTACCTTCACAAAGAATAACTGCTCTCATCTATCTCAACTCCAATCCATATTCGTCCATTAATTGTATTGCCTTTATTGCATCAACATTGCGTACCTTCACTCCCTTTTCGGTATTTACTAAAGTAATCATTCTAATATCTTTCTGCATTTTTGGAGAACACTTTAATACAGAATTTATTGCTTCAAGGCTATGGGATGTCATAAAAATTTGCACATTTAATTTCTCAGCATTCTCAATAATCCACTTAAAAACATTTCCCATAGCAGAAGTATGAATTGCCGTTTCAAATTCATCTAATAGCAATATGCCATTTTTAGCCTTCAATACTGCACTCAAAAGCAACATAGCCTTTTTCATTCCATCTCCATAAGCATTTAGTATCAAACCTTCCTTAAATTTTTTTGATAAAACAACATATTTTCTTGCAAATGTTCTCTCTTCTTCTACCGAATTTATCGAAATAAAATCCGGATCAAACTCCCTCATTATATCCACAAATTGCTCATATAATTCAGTATTCGTCATCAAATCATTCAAATATAAAGTATTATTAGCATGCTGAGTTGGTGACACATACACAACATTATTTATTATCCTTACAATATTATCAGAGTATTGAATACCTCTTTGAATACTATATATCTTGTCTTTACCACAATTCTCACCGTTTATAATGTATTGTATATCTAATACAGATGCCTCATACTCATTGTGTTCGTATTCATTTTTATTTTCATGTAATACATATCCACCATTTGCATTCAATTGTTCATCCGATAAAATCGTCTCAGAAAACTGTCCTAATAATTGAACAGAAAAAACTTTCCCATCATTTTTACCCGAATAAGAAATATAAGTTTTGTTCATTTCATTATTAATTGGAAACAAGGATTTCATTGTATCATAAACCGTCGTATACATACGAGGTCCACTATTACCCTCTCTTTTTCCCAATAATCTCCATGCGCGCAAATTATTCGGTCCTTGAAGGCTTTCAATTACTTCTAAGATACTCGTTTTACCTGTATTATTCTCCCCTGCAATTATATTCACTTTGCCAAGCGCATCTAGTTTTAAATTATCAATACCACGGAATTTTTCGATTGTTAATTCTGAAATCATTTATTTTTCCCTTTTCACCAATAAATAGCATAATTTTCTAGTTACAAATATCATTTGTCATACATTACCTTAATAAGAATATTATATGTCAAATTCAAATGTTTAACAACAAAATATCCATGAAATAATTTAACAGCCGCATACTATCTTGAAATTCATATGAACAAAGCCCCCCATTACCGATATTTTTACCAATAATGAGGAGCCTCTAACCTATAATTCGCATCTCTACTACCAGATTATACTACTGTTATTTGCAAAGATATGTCTCATAATCCTTGCGATATCGCAATACCTTCTCGTAATCCAGCTTCGTAGAAATAATGTACATGCTTACCTTTTATCCTATCTTTTCGCTAATTGCAGCCTGTGCAGCAGCCAATCTCGCGATCGGTACACGGAACGGAGAACAGGATACATAATCCATTCCAACCTTATGGCAGAATGCAACCGAAGAGGGATCGCCGCCATGCTCACCACAGATACCGATCTTTAAGTTCGGACGCTGGGAACGACCTTTTGTGACTGCCATTTCGATCAGCTGTCCTACGCCGTTTTGGTCAAGCTTTGCAAAGGGATCAGATTCATAGATCTTACTCTTGTAATAATCCACCAGGAATTTTCCTGCGTCGTCACGGGAGAAGCCAAAGGTCATCTGAGTCAGATCATTTGTACCAAAGGAGAAAAATTCGGCTTCTTCTGCAATTTCGTTTGCCAGAAGTGCTGCTCTTGGAATTTCGATCATCGTTCCAATGTGATAAACCAAATTCGATTTTTTTTCTGCCTTAACCTTTTCAGCAGTTTCCACAATTACGTCTTTGACAAATTTCAGCTCCTTTTTATCGCCAACCAACGGAACCATGATCTCCGGAACGATCTCAAAGCCCTTTTCTTTACTTACTTCAATCGCCGCTTCGATTACCGCTCTTGTCTGCATTCTTGCAATTTCCGGATACGTAACGGACAGCCGGCAGCCTCTGTGACCCATCATCGGGTTGAACTCATGCAACTCACTGCAGGTGCTCTTTACTTCCTCAACAGAAAGATTCATATCCTTTGCCAGTGCTTCGATATCCTTTTCGTCTGTCGGAACAAACTCATGCAGCGGCGGATCCAGGAAACGAATCGTAACAGGTTTCCCCTCCATTACTTCATAAAGCGCCTTGAAATCGCCCTTCTGGAACGGAATCAGCTCTTCCAGCGCCTTTTCGCGCTCTTCCACGGTTTTGGAAAGGATCATTTTACGGATCTTCGGAATTCGCTCCGCTTCAAAGAACATGTGCTCTGTTCTGCAAAGTCCAATCCCTTCTGCACCAAGACGTACCGCATTTGCCGCATCTGCAGGCGTATCTGCATTCGTGCGAACCCTCAATTTACGGAAGGAATCCGCCCAGCTCATGATTCTGCCGAAGTTGCCGCTGATCGAAGCCTCCTGTGTCTGAATATCGCCGTCGTAAATTTTACCGGTTGAGCCATCCAGGGAAATATAATCCCCCTCAAAATAGGTCTTGCCGCCTAATGTAAACTGCTTTTTCTTTTCATCGATCACAATATCTCCGCAGCCGGAAATACATGCGGTTCCCATGCCTCTTGCCACAACTGCAGCATGGGATGTCATACCGCCGCGCACAGTCAGGATACCCTCTGCAGCATGCATCCCCTCAATATCCTCCGGAGAAGTTTCCAGACGTACTAAAATGACACGCTCGCCAGTCTCATGGGCTTCTTTTGCTTCCTCTGCAGTAAAATAGATCTTACCGGCAGCTGCGCCAGGAGATGCCGGAAGAGCCTGTCCCATCACGGTTCCCTTTTTCAGTGCATCCGGATCGAAAGCGGGATGCAGCAGCTGATCCAGAGATTTTGCTTCAATTCTGCTGACAGCTTCCTGGGGCGTGATCATACCTTCATCCACAAGGTCGCATGCGATCTGCAGAGCAGCCTGCGCCGTGCGCTTGCCATTTCTGGTCTGTAAGAAATACAGCTTTCCGTCCTCGATGGTAAATTCCATATCCTGCATATCACGGTAATGCTCTTCCAGACGGTTTGCAATTTTCAAAAATTCCTCATAGCATTCCGGCAGGTCTTCTTCCAGTCGGGTAATGGGCTGCGGTGTACGGATTCCTGCAACAACATCCTCACCCTGTGCGTTGATCAGATATTCGCCATAAATGCCCTTTGCTCCGGTGGAGGGGTTTCTCGTAAAGGCAACGCCTGTACCGGAGGTATTGCCCATATTTCCGAATACCATCGACTGTACATTGACTGCAGTCCCCCAGTCCCCCGGAATGTCATTCATCCTTCTGTATACGATAGCTCTTTCATTATCCCACGAACGGAATACCGCCTTTACCGCTTCCATCAGCTGAACCCGCGGCTCCTGCGGAAATTCTTCGCCCATTTTTCCCTTATAGATCTCTTTAAAACGCCGGATCACCTCTTTTAGATCCTCCGCCGTCAGCTCCGTATCAAAGTGAACTTTCCGATCTTCTTTTATTTCATCAATGACCCGTTCAAATAACGATTTGGGAACTTCCATGACAACATCTGAGAACATCTGAATAAAGCGTCTGTAAGAATCGTAGGCAAATCTCGGATTGCCTGTCCGTTTGGCAAAGCCTTCGACCGAAATATCGGTCAAGCCCAGATTCAGGATCGTATCCATCATACCGGGCATCGAAGCTCTCGCTCCGCTTCGTACCGACACAAGCAACGGATTCTCGGTATCTCCGAACTTCTTGCCGAGCTTTTCCTCCAAAAGTGCCAGTGCATCAAAAATCTGTGTCTGAATTTCTTCAGAAATTGACCTGCCATGGTTATAGTAGTCTGTGCAGGCCTCTGTCGTCACGGTAAAGCCGGGTGGAATCGGCAGCCCGAGATTCGTCATCTCTGCAAGGTTCGCACCTTTTCCGCCCAGGAGGTTGCGCATATCCGCATTTCCCTCCCTGAATAAATACACCCATTTCGCCATTGTAATGGTCCCCCTTTGGTCTGTATTTACAGTCATTTAGCATTATGCCGGACTGTTTTTCTCATAAAATCATTCTAGCACATTAAAATATGTAAAGTCAAACAATATATTCGTTTTTTATTTGTGCAGTTTTTAGTTTTCCTGCCAAATTTTGTCGCAGAACAAACAAAATCTTTCACAAACAGCAAAATGTTGCCAAAAGGAGCCGTTCACGCGCAATACAATTCACCCGCGCCATTTGCAAAAAAATCCGCCTTCTCCATGTGGAATCCACACGGAAAAGACGGATCTTTCTAATTCACAGAATTAAGTACCCACAAAGCGCGTACTCGATTATACACAGCCAGCTTAAAATTTCTTAGAAATCCAGCTTTTCTGCAAAGTATGCGTCCAGATCAGCGATCGCAACCCGCTCCTGCTCCATAGAATCACGGAAACGAACGGTTACGCAGCCGTCTGTCTCGGATTCGAAATCGTAGGTAACGCAAAACGGCGTACCGATTTCATCCTGACGGCGATATCTCTTACCGATATTGCCTCTGTCGTCAAATTCGCAGTTGTACTTCTTGCACAGCTGGGTATAGATCTTCTCTGCACCCTCATTGAGCTTCTTGGACAGCGGCAGGATGCCGATTTTAACCGGTGCCAGAGCCGGATGGAAATGAAGGACAGTACGGACATCTCCGCCCTCCAGCTCTTCCTCGTCATAAGCAGCGCATAAAAATGCCAGAACGACACGGTCTGCACCCAGAGACGGTTCAACAACATAAGGGATATATTTTTCATTCTTGGAATCGTCAAAGTAAGACAGATCCTGACCGGAAACCTCTGCATGGCGGGAAAGGTCGTAATCGGTACGGTCAGCGATGCCCCACAGCTCGCCCCAGCCAAAGGGGAATAAAAATTCGATATCCGTTGTAGCCTTGGAGTAGAAGGAAAGCTCTTCTTTTTCATGGTCTCTGACACGCATTTCTTCCGGCTTGATGCCAAGAGTCTGCAGCCAGTCGATACAGAACTGTTTCCAGTATGCGAACCATTCGAGGTCAGTGTCGGGCTCACAGAAGAATTCCAGCTCCATCTGCTCAAACTCTCTGGTACGGAACGTGAAGTTGCCGGGTGTGATTTCATTCCGGAAGGACTTACCGATCTGACCGATACCAAACGGGATTTTCTTTCTGGAAGTACGCTGTACGTTCTTGAAGTTTACGAAAATACCCTGTGCGGTTTCGGGACGCAGATATACCGTATTCTTTGCATCCTCCGTAACACCCTGGAAGGTCTTGAACATCAGGTTGAACTGACGGATCTCGGTAAAGTTATGCTTGCCGCAGGTCGGGCAAGGAACCTGATTATCTTCGATAAATTGCATCATCTGTTCCTGACTCCAGCCGTCTACAGAGCCTCCCAGATCAATATTGTGCTCCTGCGCATAATCTTCGATGATCTTATCTGCACGGAAACGCTCGTGGCATTCCTTACAGTCCATCAGCGGATCAGAAAAGCCGCCCAGATGTCCGGATGCAACCCAGGTCTGGGGATTCATCAGAATCGCGCAGTCCACACCGACGTTGTAAGGGTTCTCCTGGATAAATTTTTTCCACCATGCGCGCTTTACGTTGTTTTTCAGCTCTACGCCGAGGTTACCGTAATCCCATGTATTTGCAAGTCCGCCGTAAATTTCGGAACCGGGATATACAAACCCTCTCGCTTTTGCCAGCGATACAATTTTGTCCATTGTCTTTTCCATCGTTTTTCTCCTTTGACTGCACAGATTTTAATCAAACAGAATATAGGTCAGCATATCTGCGTCGGTTACGGATACTGTTTTGGCATTCGCTGTCGCCTCGACATCCTCCGAACCGTACCGGACCTTATCCCATACTCTGACATTAACCGCTTCCCGCACAACTGCAATGTGCTTTTCTCCCATTTTGAGGAGGTCTTCCTTGCCGATCTGCTCTCCGTCTCCCGTCAGGGAAGAAAGCGTGACATTCAGATCGTATCCTGCGTTAAACGCATCTTTTACGGTTCCGACAAACAATGCCAGTTTGTTGAAAGCAGAATAAGCAGAAGCGTCCGCATACTGCATCACGACCGTTACCGTATGATCGTCATTTTCTTTTGCCGCTTTCAGCACAACCGCTTCTTTTCCAGCCGAAGCATTATAAGTATCGCATGCCTGCTGAATCGTACTTTCCAGCTCATCCAGATTATAATAGCTTTCGGAAAAATCTTCTATAATCGTGTGAACCACCTGACCATTTTTTTTGACTTCAATCGTGGTCTCGGTTACTTCCGGCTCCCTGCCGCATCCCGTCAGCATCGCTGCCAGACACAGGATACACAGTGCGCGCATGATCCATTTTCGCGTCATTTATCTGCTCCCTCTCATCTGCATCCGCTCTTTATCTGCCGATGCTATGATCTTAACTATTATAGCCGACCGCCCTTTCTTTTTCAACCCATAACTTTACAAAGTCATTTTATAACGTTTCCAGGATCTCCAGGGTATGAAATTCACCCGGAAGAAAATCCCTCCGGTATTTTTCTGCAATCTTCACAAGCTCTGCAAGCACTTCTTCTTTTAAGGTAAATGTGTAAAGCTTTTCCACGGGCGTCCCTGCGATAAATTCGACTGCATACAGCGCTGTTTCCGAAAAATTGCCCTGCGGCAGCCCCGGGAATTCCCCGTTTGCCACAATCAGCCGGATTTCGTAGATGCATCGCACAAGCCTGCGCGGGATGCTTTTTACCGTCAGCGCCCGCAGGGACTGATATAAAAGCTTTAACACCTCGCGCTCGTCGTTATTTTCCCGCGTGCAATAATCCGCCAGCTCCAGGAAATACATTCCGTAATAGGCGCCCTCAAAATCCTGCCGCAGCTCTTCAAAATAGCAGTCTGCTGAAATATCACAGACACTGTAGGAATTTCGCCCTGCATACAGCTCGAACGTCCCGAAGGTAAACGGACTGGTAGGAGCCAGAAAAGCGCTTGTCGGCTTTCTGGCTCCCCTTGCAAAAGCGGATATTTTTCCTTTTTCCCGAGTCAGGATCACGACTCTCCTGTCATACTCCCCGATCGGTTCTGCCTTCAGAACGATCCCGAGCACTTTGATCCGATCCTGCATGTTGTTCCCCATCCTGTCCCTGCGCCTTTGCGCGGAAGGACGAAGTAAACGAGCTGCTCTCGTGTGACTTCGCCCGGTTCCGGAGCGCATTTCTTTCCTGTATCTGATTCCGGTACTGCAGATAATCCTCCACACGTCCGGTTTTTAAAAACTGATCCCAGTAACTTCTTTCATTCATCCTTACCGCCTCCCATGTATCCAATCTGCCGTCTCCGACAGCTTTTACGTCCCTCATAGGATAAGCGGTTTGGACTTTTTTATTCCCTCAGAAAAAAGAGCTTTCTATCTGTCCGGTCTGGTATCCGCAGGGTTGTAGCCGAAGTTCTTTAAGAGGAAATCGCTGTCTCTCCAGTCCTTCTTGACCTTGACCCAGAGCTGCAGATTGACCTGGCATTCCAGCATATCCTCGATATCCCGGCGCGCCTGAGAACCGATCTTTTTGAGCATGCTGCCCTGCTTGCCGATAATAATTCCCTTGTGAGAGTCCCGCTCGCAGATGATCGTCGCATCGATATTGACGATATGCTCCTTAAATTCCATCCGTTCGACCGCCACTGCGATGCCGTGGGGAATTTCCTCTTCCAGACAGCGCAGCGCCTTTTCCCGGATCATCTCTGCAACGATCTGACGCTGCGGCTGGTCTGTGATTGTATCTTCATCGTAGAATGGCTCTCCATAGGGAAGATATTTGAAAATGCAGTCCAACAGCGTATCGGTATTGTTGCTGCGAAGCGCCGATACCGGGACGATTTCTGCAAAATCCATCTCTTTGCGGTAGGTTTCCATCGCATCCAAAACGGCTGTTTTAGGAACAGTGTCGATCTTGTTGATCACGAGAATGACCGGCAGCCTGCTGCGTTTTAACTGCTCCAGGATATGCCGTTCCCCGGCACCGATATAGGTCGTCGGCTCTACCAGCCAGAGAATGACGTCCACATCGGAAAATGTGCTTTCCGCCACCTTTACCATGTAGTTGCCGAGCTTGTTTTTCGCCTTATGGATGCCCGGCGTATCCAGAAACACAATCTGTCCCTTCGGTCCCGTATAGACGGTCTGAATCCGGTTTCTTGTCGTCTGGGGTTTATTGGATGTGATCGCGATTTTCTGTCCGATCAGATGATTCATCAGTGTGGACTTGCCCACGTTCGGGCGTCCTACCAGCGTTGCAAAGCCCGCTTTTTTCTGTTTGTTCTGCGCCATGTATCTGTTCCTTTCCCGGTTTTTGTCTGTATCTGTCCCCGGTTTTGATTTCTGTTTTTGCCGATGTCTTTTTTCCCGCCTGATGCTTTTCACTTATCTTGATAATTATCCGTACAATCAGGATCGCAATTCCGAGTACGATTGCAATCGCAATCAGGATCGGCAAGAGAATAATAAATTCAATTGCGAAATTTTTGAAAAAGCTTCCAACCCTGTAAATATTTGCAGAAAAGCCCTCTGCAATCCGCGCACCCGCGCTCTTTGCCGCTCCTGGCGTGTAGCGCTCCACCTCGTCGATATAGAGGTTGACCGTGCTGTAATCCACCTGATTGTCATAGGTGCGAAGCTGGGATTCCATGCTTTCGATCTGATAGCGTACATCGGTCAGCTGCTCGTTGATCGCAATGATATCCTCGATGGATTCCGCCTGCTCCATCATGGAGAGGAGGCTTTCCTGTTCTGCCAGAAGTGCCTTTTTGTGGCTCTGCAGATCCACATACTGCAACGTCACATCCTCTGTGGATTCAGATTTTCTCGTCACATTGGACTGCTTGGAAATTCCCGCCAGATAGCCATCGAGCTTCTCCGAAGGAATTCTTGCCGTCAGACGTGCGCTTCTGGCAGCAGACGTTGAACTGGCATAACTGCTATTGGAAATGCTGCTGCTTTCTATGTAGCCTCCAAGCTCCTCCGCCTGAGACTGTGCAGACGCAAGGAGCGCGTCAAAGCTTTCCGTCTCTACGTCCATATCCACATTTCGGATCAGCTTGCGCCCGGTCGTCTCTCCCTTTTCTACGGTTTCCGCCTGGGACGAGCCGTTTTCTTCCGATACTTCATCGGCATACTCATAGTCGCCGCTGTCATAATATACACCGCCAGCAGCACTGTAGTTTGACGCAGCCGTATCATAGGCGGATTCCATCGCCATTTTGCTTGCCGAGCCGCAGCCCGACAGCATGGATAAGGCTAAAACACCCGTCAGTACCTTCGCCATTTTCTTTTTCAACATGAAAATCCCTCCCTTCTAAGCTTCCCATTGTGTATATGCTCCATCGGCTGCACCGAACTTTTGTCCGGGCAGCCGCGTGCTTCAAAGCAGCTGTTCCAGTGTCCCGAAGCGTTCTTTTTCCTCTTCGATCTTCTTCGTATTTCCGACAACACACAGGCAGTCGTCTTCCAGAAATGCCTTCATGTGACCGGCAAGCGCCCGGATATCCTCCGCCGTTGCATCCAGAACCTGATCCCGCTCCTTCTGCAGCTGCTCTGCGGTCTGTCCGGTCAGATAAATGCTCAGCGCGCGCAGCGCCTTTGCAGCCGGGTTCATCGGTGCATCCATTTCACTGACCGTACCGATGACCGCTTGAGTCATCGAGCGCTCATCCCCTGCGAAATGCGCTACATACTCCACGATGCCCTCATAGGCTTCGATCGTCTTGCCAAGATTCGGATCGCGGTAAGAAGCGATATAGGCATCTCCGCTCTTTCCGAAGCTGCACATGCAGCCGTAAGCGCCGCCCTTGACGCGGACTGTGTTCCAGAGATAATCCGTATTTAAAATACCACGCAGCATCCGCAGCACTCCGGTATATTCCAACCCGTTCTTTTTATAATTTCCGGCGCGGCACACATACTGTACCTGAGAAGCTGATAAAAAGCCCTCATTTTTCTTCGAAACCGCAGCATGCACCGGCTCTCTGTCCACCGGGCAGGTAAACAAATCTTTTTTCAGTGCTTTGGCTTCTGCTTCAAACAGCTTTTCCTGTTCTTCCTCTTCTGCGGTAAAATCAAACATCAGGTTTTCCGGACGGAACATGCACTCGCTCAGCCGTTTCAAAATCTCCGGAAGCTTCTCTTTTTCTTCGTCCCAGTTTGTGCAGAGCCTATCCACCAGCCGATAAAAGTCCATGCCGCTTAAAATTTCCTGAATTGCTACTGTCTCGGACGTATAGGACATTGCCCTGCCCGCCGCAATCGTATGTCCTGCGGAAATCATGGAGGACTGCAGTCTCGATTTCAACTCTGTCAGAATCTCGTACAGGCGCTTCGTATCCGTATAATTGGAACGTACCAGCATCTCTGCTGTCAGCTCCATCGCGTCCTTTAAATGCGCATGGAACGCTTTTCCTTTGATTTCAAACGTAATTTTGCGTTCGGACGGATTTGTGATATTCGGATAAATATTCGTAACCGGCACGATTCCTCCGGTCAAAAGGTCTGTCTGCGTAAACAGCTCCTGATAGGAATAATTCTGCGTATCCACCAGGCCGATCGCCGCCTTCAAAATGCCGACATAGGCAAACAGCTCTGCCGGAACCTCACTGATATCGAACAGCAGGCGAAAATAACTGACGCCGTTGGTTTCGATTTTATGGTAAATCAGTTTTGTGTCTTCGATTTTACGTTCTTCCAAAATGATCGGCTCGATCTCCCGACGAATATCGCTTCTTTCCAGCAGCGGAATCTTCGCCAGATCCTCCGGGCGGTCGGGTTCTTCCTGAAACGCTTTCAGCGCAGCTGTCTTTTCCACAATTTTTTCGATTTCTTCTGCAGTCAGCGTTTCCTTGTAAGCCTGCAGGCGATCTGCCAACTCCTGATCCTTTTTTTCGGTCAGCCCTCTTTCGGGTACGAGCAGCAGCACGCTTCTGTGCGGATTGTGCAGCAGATGCTTTTCAATCAGCTGTTCAAAATATCCGGTCTCCACCTTTTCTCTCAGGCTGCGGTAAGTATCGCCCGCTTCGATATGGATAAACGGCCTGGTTTCATCGTAAAGCCAGCTGTCCATTACCTGCAGACCATACATCAACCCTGCAGGGAAAATACCATAATCCGCTTCCCGATACTTAAATTCGTAATAATTCAGGCCGGCCTGCAAACGCTTTTGATCCAGTCCCTCTGCAACAAGCTTTTCCAGTGTCTCGTCGATGATCCTTAAAAATTCTTCTTTCCGGGAAGCATCCGCATTCTTAGCGACGATGGAGAAATACGGCTGTCTCGTCCCGTTGTCATAATCACTGTAGATGTCTTCGCCGATGCCTGCATCCAAAAGTGCCTGCTTTAAGGGCGCACCCTGGGAGGAACAAAGCGCGTAGTCCAGAATCTGAAAGGCAATGTATTCTTCCCGGTTTAAAACGTCCCCGGCAGTCATACTGCAGGTCAGGTAGGTATTGTGCTCCAGCGGCTCGTTCTCTGTGATCGAGTAAGGCTTTACAGCTTCCCTGGGTGCAGCAAAAGGCTCCTGCAGACTGATATTTGCCTCCACGTCAATTTTTTCAAAATGGGACAGATAATGCTCATCCATCCAGTTGAGGCGCTCGACCATATCCATGTTGCCATACAGATAGATATAGCTGTTGACCGGATGATAATATTTACGATGGAAATCCAGGAACTGTTCATAGGTCAGGTTCGGAATCACATCCGGGTCGCCGCCGGATTCGTTCGCATAAACCGTATCAGGGAACAGATTCCGCACGATCTCCCGATCCAGAACGTCGTCCGGAGAAGAGAACGCACCCTTCATCTCATTATATACGACGCCGTTTAATTTCAGTTCATCGGAGGCGTTTTCCATCTCATAATGCCAGCCCTCCTGATAAAAGATGTTGGGCTGCTTATAAATATCCGGATAAAATACTGCATCCATATAAACATGCATCAGGTTTGCAAAATCCTTGTCGTTGCAGCTTGCAACCGGATACATCGTCTTGTCCGGATAGGTCATGGCATTTAAAAACGTATTCATAGATCCCTTTACAAGTTCAATAAAAGGGTCTTTGACCGGAAATTCCTTCGAGCCTTCCAGAACGGAATGCTCCAGAATATGCGCAACACCTGTGCTGTCCGCCGGAGGCGTCTTAAATCCGATGTAAAATACTTTGTTTTCATCCTCATTGGATAACAGTGCGATCCGCGCACCGCTCTTTTTGTGGCGCAGCAGATATCCTTCCGATCTTAAATCATGGATCTTCTGTCGGCTGATGATCTCATAAGCTGCCAGATCTTCTATTCTCATTTTCTCTCCCTCTCCTGTATCAGATATTTGTCTCACACGGAAAACATCATCAGCGCAAGCTTGGTCAGATGAAGCTCTTCCACGATAATCGTGTCCATCTTTCTGTGAAGCTCTTCACTCTGTACGATTTCGGAAATTTTGTATTCCCGGCTTTCGTAATGCCCATGCTTATGCCTTTTCCCGTCCGCCTCTATCCATACGCTCATCTTAAACGATGCCTTCAGCTCCTGAAACGTCTCATAAGCGAAATCATCCTCTTTCATAAAAAAGATATGATTTTCCATCGTCGTCTCCGGCGAGGTCTCCTTCAACAGATAATGTCGGATGATCGCTTTCCATTTATAAGGAATCTCCTCACTTTTTAACATTTCCTCATAGGAATAACGGGCACCGATATAAATATTTCCAAAATCCTGCAGGACATACTTAAAATCCTGATTTTGCGGCATGTCCATGCGTCAGCCCTCCGGTTCCAGAAATTCAATATGATCTGCGGTGATTCTGGCTGCGTCCCGAATTTTTTCTTCCGAAATTCCGGTTTCTTCGGACAGCTCTTCCACCGTCACCTTGCGGCCGAGCTCCTTTGATAGTTCCTCCGCTTTTTCCAGAATATCATTGGCATTTTCAGCAAGCTTTTCGCCCGTCTTTTTTTCGGAAGCATTTTCAGAAATATAATTTTCCATCGCCTCCATGATCATGCTGGCGATCGTGCCCTCAGCTTCTTTGGCATTCTGTGCACAGTCCAGCATCTCTGCCGCCATCGTCAGCGCCACATTGCCTTCTCCGATCAGGTCTTCCAGAAAAACGCCCTGTCCGGCGTAGAGCTTTGCGATCTCCGCCACCTGCGGCAGAAAAATTTCGATCATCCGGTGCTTTGCGTCCGCATCGCCCGCCATAGCGGATAAAAGGACCGCTTCTTTCACACCATCCGTCACGTCCGCACCAGCCTGCACTGCCTTTAAATATTCTTCCAGATAGTCGATTTCTTCCCGTGTCATATAGTCAAAGGGATCTGCAGGCTGCCCGATGCCGATCTTTTTATTTTTGAGATAGGCAAAAATCATCTCCAGCTGCGGTTCTCCCAGATTCAGCTTTGCCTTGTCAAAGGCCTCTGTAACCTGTTCCTCCGAAAGCATATTTCCCTGCTCCTTTGCAAGCGCTGAAAGCTCTTCCAGTGTTTTTGCAAAAATTTGTTCTTTCCTCATAATTTTCCTCACAAATTTTATAATTTCTCATGCCTGCCCGGACAGCGCCAGCGGATACCGCCGTTTCGCTGCAAAGCCTGCACGCCTTACTTTACATGCTCGTGCGTAAACAGATGATACTGACAATATTCGTAGTTGCCGTTACACTTGGAGCAGAAACGGAATTCCAGATCGTCTCCGTCCAACTCCGTTCTGCCGCAGATCGCGCATTTGTGCCGCGTAATCCCTTTCGTCTGCCCTGCCGACCGCATCTTCTGATGAAATTCCTGCTGCCGCTTGATCTGCCCCACTGACAGATGCATCTTTCCTTTCGAGCGCAGGAAAAATACCAGGAAGTTCAACAGTGAGAAAATCACCACAATCCAGGTGGCGATACCACCCTGAATGCAGTTTACCAGCAAAATGATGCCGTAAACGATACCGAGCCATTTGACCTTAATCGGAAAAATAAACATCAGCAGCACCTGCACGTCCGGGATGCTGGCCGCACATGCCAGGAAAATGGACATGTTGATATAATAGGTGGAAAACTGTCCAAAATATACTGCACTACCGTTGTTTAACAGGTACAATCCTGTATACATCGTCGGCTGCGCACCCATCAGCACGCTGTAACCGCACAGGACGAAGGCGCCGAGGATCGTAAACAACAGACCGGAGAACAGATATACATTATATTTGTATGTTCCCCAGATGCGCTCCAACAGGCCGCCCAGCGAATAATACAGATACAGCGTGATCAGCACAAAGAAAATATTCGAGCTATCCGGCGGAATCAGGATCCAGGTGACCAGTCTCCAGACCTGTCCTTTTAACACGAGGAACGGGTCGAGCATCAGATACTGATACCCTGCGGGCACCAGATACTGCATCAGGTAACCGATTCCGTAACAAATAATCAGATAAAGCGTAAGATTCGGAATGGCATATTTTTCCAGCTTCCGTCTCAGTCCATTATGTTGATTCATAGGATAATGTTCCTTTCCTTCTATAATAGCAAACGCATTTTTTCGCGCCGCCGTTTCGGGTTTTCCATAAAAATTTATGAAAGACTGTGTTTATGATATCATTCCAACAAAAAAAAGGCAACGATGTGCCTTTTTATTTTATCGTTTTTATAATTCTTTAAGAAATCAAAAATTTCCCACTTTATACAAATTTTAGCAAATTTTTAGCAAATCACCGATTGAAACCTGAAAAATCCTGTCGTATAATGATTCAGACTCAAAAAAGAAGAACTATCACACATTTAATAGGAAGAAAGTGACAAGCGCTTATGAATCAAATGCAATATACCCTCGGAATCGACATCGGTTCCACCACAGTTAAAATCGCCATTCTGGACGAAAATCACCAGATTCTGTTCTCCGATTATAAACGGCATTTTGCCAACATTCAGGAGACTCTTTCTGACCTTCTGAAAGATGCCTATACAAAACTCGGCAATATCACCCTGCATCCGATGATCACCGGCTCCGGCGGTCTGACCCTTGCAAACTATCTGCAGGTTCCTTTTGTGCAGGAGGTTATCGCTGTATCGACGTCCCTGCAGGAGCTGGCACCCAAAACAGATGTTGCCATCGAACTTGGCGGAGAGGACGCCAAGATTATTTATTTCGAAAATGGGAATGTTGAGCAGCGTATGAACGGCATCTGCGCCGGCGGTACCGGTTCCTTCATCGACCAGATGGCTTCCCTGCTGCAGACAGATGCTGCCGGCCTGAATGAATATGCAAAAAGCTACCGCTCCCTTTATACCATTGCGGCGCGCTGCGGCGTATTTGCAAAATCTGATATCCAGCCGTTAATCAATGACGGCGCGACCAAAGAAGACCTTTCTGCTTCCATTTTCCAGGCAGTTGTCAATCAGACCATCAGCGGCCTTGCCTGCGGTAAGCCCATCCGCGGACATGTCGCATTTCTCGGCGGTCCGTTGCACTTTTTATCCGAACTGAAAAAAGCCTTCATCCGCACGCTGAACCTGGATGACGAACACGTCATCGACACGGCCAATTCCCACCTTTTCGCCGCCATTGGTTCCGCCTTAAATGCAAAGGAGGACGTCTTTTACACGATGGAGGAAATGGTCAACAAGCTTTCCTCCGGCATCAAGATGGAATTTGAAGTAGAACGTATGGAGCCGTTGTTTGCCTCCCAGGAAGAATATGACGCCTTCTGCAAACGTCATGACAGCCACTGCGTCAAAACCGCGCCGCTCGAAACCTATACCGGTAACTGCTATCTGGGTATCGATGCAGGTTCCACAACGACAAAAGCGGCCCTCGTCGGAGAGGACGGCTCTTTGCTGTACTCTTTTTATTCCAACAACAACGGCAGTCCGTTAAAGACCGCCATCGGTGCGATCCAGGATATCTATAAAAAACTGCCCGCCGGTGCCAAAATCGTCCGTTCCTGTTCTACCGGCTACGGTGAAGCCCTGATGAAAGCCGCATTCTTGCTGGATGACGGTGAGGTTGAGACGGTTGCACATTATTACGCTGCTGCTTTCTTTGATCCGAAGGTAGACTGTATCCTCGATATCGGCGGTCAGGATATGAAATGTATCAAGATCAAAAATCAGACCGTAGACAGCGTACAGTTAAACGAGGCCTGTTCCTCCGGCTGCGGTTCCTTTATCGAGACGTTTGCAAAATCCTTAAACTACAGCGTTCAGGACTTCGCCAAGGCTGCGCTGTTTGCAGAACACCCCATCGATCTGGGTACGCGCTGTACCGTATTTATGAACTCCAAGGTAAAACAGGCGCAGAAGGAAGGCGCTTCCGTTTCCGATATTTCCGCCGGACTGGCTTATTCCGTTATCAAAAACGCGTTATTTAAAGTCATCAAGGTGTCCGATGCATCCGAGCTGGGCAGTCAGATCGTCGTTCAGGGCGGTACTTTCTATAACGATGCCGTACTGCGCAGCTTCGAAAAGATCGCAGGCTGTGAGGCGATCCGTCCCGACATCGCCGGCATCATGGGCGCATTCGGCGCAGCTTTAATAGCTCGCGAGCATTACACGGACGGCTATCAGACCTCCATGCTTTCGATTGACGCGATCAATTCCTTGGAATTCGATACCAGCATGGCAAAATGTAAAGGCTGCACCAACAACTGTCGTCTGACAATCAACCGTTTCTCCGGCGGCCGTCAGTATATCTCCGGCAACCGCTGCGAGCGCGGCCTTGGCAAGCAGAAAAACCCGAACCAGGTACCGAACTTATTCGACTACAAATTAAAACGGCTGTTTTCCTACGAACCTCTGACCGCTGACCAGGCGCCCAGAGGACCCGTCGGCATCCCGCGCGTTTTAAATATGTATGAAAACTATCCGTTCTGGTTTACATTTTTTACAAAACTGGGCTATCAGGTCATCCTGTCCCCCGCTTCCAACCACAACATTTATTCACTGGGCATCGAATCCATTCCCAGTGAATCCGAATGTTACCCGGCAAAGCTTGCCCACGGTCATGTGACCTGGCTGATCAAACAGGGAGTTCCTTTTATCTTCTACCCTGCGCTGTTCTATGAAAGAAATGAGACCCCGGATGCCAATAACCACTACAACTGCCCGATCGTTACATCCTATTCGGAAAATATCAAGAACAATGTGGAGGAAATTGGCCGCGGGGAAGTGAAATTTAGAAATCCTTTCATGGCGTTTTCTTCCCTTGAAGTTGCTACCGAGGCGCTGATCAAGGAGTTTTCTGACATTCCTGCAGAAGAAGTCACTGCCGCAGCCCGTGCAGGCTGGGATGAAATGGCAGCTGCCCGGGACGATATGCGCAAAAAAGGCGAAGAGGTCCTGGCGTGGATGGAGGCAAACCACAAACGCGGCATCGTGCTGGCAGGCCGTCCCTACCATGTCGATCCTGAAATCAACCACGGTATCCCGGAACTGATTACTTCCTACGGGCTGGCTGTCCTGACGGAGGATTCCGTTTCTCACCTCGGTCACCCGGACCGTCCGCTGATCGTTTCCGACCAGTGGATGTATCACTCCCGCCTGTATGCGGCGGCAGCCTATGTCCGCACCCGAGACGATCTGGATCTGATCCAGCTCAACTCCTTTGGCTGCGGTCTGGACGCTGTCACCACCGATCAGGTCAACGACATTCTCTCCGGCTCCGGCAAGATTTATACCTGTTTAAAGATCGACGAAGTCAACAACCTCGGTGCAGCAAGAATCCGTGTCCGCTCCCTGCTTTCTGCAATCCGTGTCCGCGAAAAGAAGCATCAGGAACGCAAGATCATGCCGACCAACTTAAACCGCGTCATCTTTACAGAAGAAATGCGCAAAGACTACACGATCCTCTGTCCGCAGATGTCCCCGATCCATTTCGATCTGCTGGAACCCGCTTTCCGGTCCTGCGGCTATAATTTCGAAGTATTAGATAATGATAATCGTCATTCCGTTGACATTGGCTTAAAATACGTCAACAACGACGCCTGCTATCCGTCCCTGTGTGTTGTCGGCCAGATCATGGATGCCCTGCTTTCCGGTAAATATGACCTGCACAAGGTTGCGGTTGTTATCACCCAGACCGGCGGCGGCTGCCGTGCAACCAACTACATCGGTTTCATCCGCCGTGCATTGGAAAAAGCCGGTATGGAATACATTCCGGTCGTTTCCATCAACATGGGCGGCATTGAGACAAACCCCGGATTTAAACTGGATGCAAACCTTCTGACCCGTGCGGCCTTCGGTGCAATCTTCGGCGATATTTTCATGCGCTGTGTTTATCATATGCGCCCCTACGAAAAAGAGCCCGGCTCCGTCAACGCGGTTCATCAGAAGTGGATAAAAAAGTGCCAGAATTTCCTGTCCACGAAAAAGCTTCCGAACTACTTCACCTTCCGCAAAATGTGCCGTGAAATAGTTGACGACTTTGACCGTATCCCGATCACAGACGAGAAAAAGCCCCGTGTCGGCATTGTCGGCGAGATCCTGGTTAAATTTGCCCCGGCAGCAAACAACCATCTGGTAGAACTGCTGGAATCGGAAGGCGCTGAAGCCGTTGTACCTGATCTGCTCGATTTCATGCTGTACTGCTTCTACAACCAGATTTACAAGGCAGAGCATCTCGGCACGAAAAAATCGACCGCCAAAATCGCTAAGATGGGGATCTGGGCAGTCGAAAAAATCCGCGGTGCGGCAACCGATGCGCTCAAAAAGAGTAAAAACTTCACGCCGCCATCTTCTATTTATGATCTGGTGTCCTACGCAGAGCCCATCGTATCCATCGGCAACCAGACCGGTGAAGGATGGTTTTTAACCGGTGAAATGGTCGAGCTGATCCACGAGGGTGTCAATAATATCGTTTGCACCCAGCCCTTTGGCTGTCTGCCTAACCACGTTGTCGGCAAGGGTGTCATCAAAGAGCTTCGCCGCCGCTACCCGCAGTCCAACGTCGTTGCCATCGACTATGACCCCGGTGCCAGCGAAGTAAACCAGTTGAACCGTATCAAACTGATGCTCTCTACCGCGCAGAAAAACCTTAAAAAAGAACAGAACCTACGATCATAAAACACCGGGCTTCCAATGTTTTGAACGCATTGGAAGCCCGGTATTTTTATCCTTTCCGCATCTGCCTCCGATAAGCGCTCGGTGTCAGATTCATATGACGTTTGAAGAATTTACAGAAATAAAACTGATCGGAAAAATGCAGGATCTCAGCGATCTCTGCGATGCTGTAATCCTCGGACAGGAGCATTCTGCAGGCCTGCCCTGCGACAAGCCGTTCCAGATATTCACCCGGAGAAATCCCGGTTTCTGCACGGAACCGGCGTGTGAGTGTGCTTTCCGAAACATGGAGCTGTTGTGCCAGCGTCCGCACATGTGTCGCTACACTGACCGGATTCTGCGCGAGCTCAAACATCTGTCCGATTAACGGGGAGTGTTCTTTTAACTCCTCCCCATCCAACTTTGCCTGCTCCAAAAATCCCGCAAGGGTTTCCCAAAGCATTCCCTGCAGCCGGATCGCATCCGTCATGGTTTCACTCTGATACAGTCCCTTGACCCTCTCAATTTCCCCTGTCTGTTCTTTTCGCTCATACAGCTGCCGGACCCCATACAATAAATCTGTTCCATCGCTGCAAAGTACATTCAGATGAAAAAAAAGCTGTTCCATAGAGGACTCACAGAAATATCCAAAGGTCATGCCTGCCGGAACCAGCCAGACGCTCCCTTTTTTCAGGACAATTCTCTGACCGTTTACGGTCAGGATGCCCTCCCCGTCAACGATGTAATAAATGCGGGAAAACGGAGAACATACCTTCGGTTCCTTCCAGTCCTGCCCGACAATGGCATGTCCTGCATATATAATATTCAGCTCCAGATTTTTCCATATCCGGATCGCATTTTGATTCTGTGTGATCTGCAAGTTTTTCAGTCCTTCTCTATCTTTTTATCTTCTGTCCGAGCTGCGTGGATATTCCATATTTTTACATCCTTTTGCCATGTTCCTATTGCCCGGTATTTCTTACAATAATGCCATAAGGATTCGTACTTTACAACACTTTTTGAAACGGAGGATTCTGCCATGAGCAGCTACAAAACACTTCCTACCCCCGGCGATACCGCATGGTTTACCCATGATCGCTTCGGCATGTTCATTCATTTCGGCTTATACGCCATGCCCGCACGCCACGAATGGGTCAAAAATTACGAAGAAATCCCGGAAGATCACTACGATCTCTATTTTAAACACTTTAATCCGGATCTGTACGACCCGAAGGAATGGGCAAGACAGGCAAAAGCGGCAGGCATGAAATATGTCGTCATGACAACAAAACATCACGAGGGCTTCTGCCTTTTTGACAGCAAATATACCGATTACAAGTCCACCAACACCCTCTGCGGCAAAGACCTGATCCGCGAATATGTGGATGCGTTCCGTGCAGAAGGGCTTCATATCGGTTTTTATTACTCCCTGATCGACTGGCATCATCCGGAATTCCCGATTGACCCCTTACATCCCCGCAGAGATGATCCGGACGCTTATGAGCAGAGCAAAGGCCGCGACATAAAAAAATATGCGCAGTACATGCGGGATCAGGTGACCGAGCTTTTAACCAACTACGGTAAGATTGACATCCTTTGGTTTGACTTCTCTTATTCCCAGAACAACGGAACCGGCGATAAAGCATGGCAGAAAGGCAAAGGTAAGGACGACTGGGAGGCAGAAAAGCTGATCGCAACTGCACGCGCCCTGCAGCCCCATATCATCATCGACAACCGCACAGAAATTGATCAGGATCTCTGGACACCCGAACAGTACGAGCCCGACCAGTGGGTACGCGACAAAAAAACCGGCGAGCTCGTTACCTGGGAAGCCTGCCACACCTTTTCCGGCTCCTGGGGATATTTCAGAGACGAACAGACCTGGAAATCTCCCGAAATGCTCATTCGCCTGCTCGTCAACACCGTTTCCCGCGGCGGCAACCTGCTGATGAACGTCGGCCCCACCTCCAGAGGCTATCTGGATTACCGCGCGGAAGAAGCCCTGAAGGTATTCGCTGACTGGATGAAATACAACAGCCGCTCGATTTATGGCTGCACGATGGCAGAACCAGAATTTAAAGAACCCAGAGATTGCCGCCTGACCCAGAGTGAAGACGGCAAACGTCTCTATCTGCATCTGTTCGCTTATCCGTTCGGCTATCTGCGCGTTCCCGGTCTTGGCGGCAAGGTGGAATACGCACAGTTTTTGCATGACGGCAGCGAAGTCCGCTTCACCGACGGCACGGACTGCTTCTTCTTAACAGACGACCCGGAGGCTGCAAAGGATCTGGTCTTCTATGTTCCCAACGTAAAGCCCCATACCCTCGTCCCGGTCATTGAGATTTTCTTAAAAGACTGAGTTGGTTTTTTTTCAAATCTGTAGTACAATAAACAGGCTGATAGATCTTTTTCTGTCAGTCTATTTTCAATTCCTGACAACAGTTTTTTTATCCGCTGACGCTTTTTCAAGCCGTCTGCAGAACGGAGTGTATCATGAAAAACTTCAAAGCCCGTCTGGCGGGAATCCTGGCATGTCTGCTTCTTTTTATCGTTCCACTGCAGGCAGATGCCGGATGGAACGCTTCCCCGCTTCCTGCCGCCTCTATCAACACAGTGTTCGGGGATTCCACCTACTTGAATCCGGAATGGATGACGAAAAAGGTGACCATCACCTGGAACGGAAACACCTGGATGACCGGAATGGATGCATTCAAGGATATGCCTGTCCGCCTGACCAACAATAACGGTGCGATCGACTGCACCTTTTTAAACACAGCGGTTTTCCAGTCCTTCTTTTCCGCAATCAACGCGTCTATCGCCTCCATGACGACGACAGCGGCAGTTCCGGTATTCGATAACGGCGCCGGAAGCTATATTCACATAAGCGGCACTCAGCACACAGAAGCAGTCTCCTCGATGCCCGACTGGCTCGCCCAGATGCTCCATAGCCTGATTCTGACCGGACAGTGCACCGATATCACGCTGGAATTAAACGATTCCCTGATGACACAGGTACTGGACAGTGGAACGGTTTCCACCAGCTCAGACTTTGTTCTGGCGGGCACCTGCACGACCAGCTTCCAAACGAGCGGAGCAAACCGCAGCAATAACATCGTTGTGGGTGCGTCCCGGTTAAATAATCTGATTGTCCTGCCCGGCCAGACCGTTTCTGTCAGCGACACGATTCTGCCCAGGACCCGTGCAAACGGCTATAAAGAAGCCGGTGTCTATGTAAACGGTGCCCATACAAGCGGTCTTGGCGGCGGTGTCTGCCAGATCTCCTCTACCGTTTACAATGCGGTAAAAAATGCCGGTCTTACCGTCGTACAGCGCAATCCGCACAGCATGCCGGTAAGCTATCTTCCCAAGGGCCTTGACGCCGCAATCGCTGCAGGCTCCAAGGATCTCAAATTCCGCAACGACTACACGACACCGGTTGTCCTGTATACCGATACCTCCAACAAGCACCTGACCGTCAACGTCCTTGTCTGGAACCAGGAGCTTGCCGGACGCAGCTTTAAGCTGTGGGCAAAGCAGACCGGAGCACTGAGCGCCGACACTTACTTTACGACCTATCTGAATGGCAAAGAAATCAGCACGCAGTTTGTCGGCACCTCCCGCTATAATCCTTACCGCGAAGCGGTAAACGACGACTGAGCGGCTGATAGAAACAGCCGGGCGTTTCCCAAAAAGCGTCCGGCTGTTTATATCGCAGCGACCGTGCTGACGCCAGCACGCCTAGATAATGATACACACCATTCCGCCCGTCGAATCGTTGACGATCTTTTGCATCGTATCCTGCAGCTTTTCCTGGCTTTCTTCCCCGATCATAGAAATCTTTGTACGAATACCATCGTTGACCAGCTGCTCCACAGTTTTTCCGAAAATATTCGTTTCCCAGATGCCGTCCTGTTTTCCCGTCTCATCGATATAACCGATCAGGTCTTTCGCCTGCTGCTCTGTCCCGACGATCGGGGCGATTTCCGTCACAACCGTTGCGCGGATAAAGTGTAAAGACGGACTTTCTGCACGGATTTTCACTCCGAACTTGTTTCCATGCCGGATGACCTCCGGCTGCTCCAGATGGATTTCCTCCCGGCACGGCAGCACCACTCCATATCCCTTTGTATGCACCGCCTCCATCGCAGACGCAACGCGGTCGTATTCCTGTTTTCTGCCGGAAAGCACGCGCAGTGTGTGCAGAAGCTCCTGCGCATTCTCAATTTTTTCCCCCGCATATTCACTGAGCATTTCGTAATAATAGCGTTCTTCAACGTCTAAAAGCACCCGCACGCAGCCGTCCGCGAGATCAATCCGTTCCGTCATACATCTGCGGACATACTCCGAAGAAAGGACGATCGGATGCTCCGCCACATCTCGGATCGTGCGAATTTTCCCGGTCAGCTCCCGAATTTTTTCGATCAGCCCGGTCTTTAACGGATGGGAAAGCGGAAGCATTTCGACCCATTTCGGCATGTAAAACTCCACGCGGCTGACCGGAAATTCATAGAGAATCTGCTCCATGATCTGCCGGATATCCTCTTCCGAAAGCTGCGCACAGTTGACCGGCATCGCAGCAACGCTATGCTGTTTTTCAATCCGCTCTGCCGCCTCCCGTGCGGTACGGCTTGACGGATGCGAGGAATTGACGAGCACCAGAAACGGCTTATGCAGCTTTTTTAATTCCGAAATCGCCTGATTTTCCGCATCCAGATAGGTTTCCTGCGGCAGATCAGAAAAGCTTCCGTCCGTCGTCACAACGACGCCGATCGTCGAATGGTCGGTGATAACTTTTCTTGTGCCCAGCTCTGCAGCCTGCGTAAAGGGAATCTCGTGATCGTACCACGGCGTTTTAACCAGCCGCTCTGCACCGTTCTCCAGATGTCCTGCAGCGCCCTCGACCATAAATCCTACGCAGTCCACCAGACGAACGCGGATCGTAACCTCTCCCGCAAGCTTTAACTCTACCGCCTCCTGCGGGATAAATTTCGGCTCCGTCGTCGTGATCGTCCGTCCGCCCGCGCTCTGGGGCAGCTCATCCTGTGCCCGCGTTTTCTGCGCTGCATCTTCCATATAAGGAAGCACTGCAACATCCATAAACCGTTTAATAAAAGTCGATTTCCCGGTACGCACCGGTCCTACCACTCCTATGTAAATCTCCCCGCCTGTCCGCTTTTGCATATCGCGGTATAGATTTTGTGTATCCAAATGATCCGACTGCAGATTTTCCATATAAAAAATCCCCTTCCGTCTGTGCTGTTACATGATATGCACCGGAAGGGGATTTCATTCATTTCCTTTTTGTAACTGTTCAGAGCCAAGTAAAACTTCAAAAAACAGGTGTAAAATGCTTGCATTTTTATAACTGTTTTTGAAATTTTATTTGGCGGATACGCCACACCGACGAAATGCGTAGCATTTTGGAGGTTGGCTCTGAACCGTTACTCCTTTTTTCATTATCGGAACGCCAAAACAGTCAGTTTTACGCCATTACGATCTTCTTAAAGCTCTTTTTGCCGCGCTTTAAGGTGATGCCTTCGCCCTGCAGATCTTCTCCCGCGTACTGGGTCTTTACGTCTGTTACCTTTTCGCCGTTTACAGATACGCCGCCCTGTTCTACGCTGCGGCGTGCTTCGGAACGGGATGCGGACAGACCGGATTTTACCAGCAGTCCTAAAATATCGATGCTGCCGTCCTGTAAATCTGCCTCCGTCAGTGTTGTGGTCGGGATATCTGCGTCTGCGCCGCCTGCAAACAGTGCCTTTGCACCGGCTTCTGCCTTGTCAGCCTCTTCCTTACCGTGTACCAGCTCGGTCAGCTCGTGGGCCAGGATTTCCTTTGCAGTGTTTAACTGGCTGCCTTCCCAATGCTCCATCTCCAGGATCTGCTCGATCGGCAGGAAGGTCAGCATCTTTAAGCACTTCATAACATCTGCATCGGAAACGTTTCTCCAGTACTGGTAGAACTCGAACGGGGAGGTTTTATTGGGATCCAGCCATACTGCACCCTTCTGGGTCTTGCCCATCTTCTTGCCCTCGGAGTTTAACAGCAGGGTAATGGTCATCGCATATGCGTCTTTTCCGAGCTTTCTGCGGATCAGCTCCGTGCCGCCCAGCATATTCGACCACTGGTCGTCGCCGCCGAACTGCATGTTACAGCCATATTTCTGGTACAGCATGTAGAAGTCGTAGCTCTGCATGATCATGTAGTTGAATTCCAGGAAGCTCAGTCCCTTTGCCATACGCTGTTTATAGCACTCTGCACGCAGCATGTTGTTAACGGAAAAGCATGCGCCGACCTCTCTGAGCAGCTCTACATAATTCAGCTTCAGAAGCCAATCCGCATTATTGACCATCAGTGCTTTTCCATCGGAAAAATCGATAAAACGGCTCATCTGCTGCTTGAAGCAATCACAGTTATGCTGGATCGTTTCCGGGGTCAGCATCTGGCGCAGATCACTTCTGCCGGACGGATCACCGACCATGCCGGTACCGCCGCCGATTAAGGCGATCGGCTTGTTGCCTGCCATCTGCATCCGCTTCATCAGGCACAGCGCCATGAAATGACCGACATGCAGGCTGTCTGCAGTAGGGTCAAAGCCGATATAAAAGGTCGCCTTACCGTTGTTGATTAACTCCTTGATTTCTTCTTCGTCTGTCAGCTGCGCCAGAAGTCCTCTGGCTTTGAGTTCGTCAAATACTGTCATTTTCGTGTTCCTCCTGCTTTATAGCTTTATTATACGATAAAAAAGGCCCTCATCCTGTAAAAGGACGAGGGCCAACGCTTCGTGTTACCACCTTTTTTCACAGACAGCTCACACTGCCTGCCTCGTGAAGTACGGCTCTGAATATGCTTCTGATACAGATTCAAAGCGATACCCCTGCCTGATAACGGCTGCATGCGCCGCTGCAGCCTACTCCGTAACAACCGTTTTGGTGCAGAACTCCGGGATGTATTCGGACTGTCATTCCCTGCGCCTCTCATCAGCCGGCTGCTTTCTGTAGGTTCCGTCTCAGTCTTACTCTTTCCCATCTCAGTCTTTTTTGTTATAACAACAGAGGATTTTTCTGTCGTTTGCTTCATTGGTTCGGATTGTAGCACAGTTTCTTTCCGGCTGTCAAGCCCCTGTTCCGAAATTTCTGGAATCACCCCTCCGACGTTCCATCCACCAGCGTATCGAAGACGAAGCTGTGTCCGTGATCCTCTGAGCGGTACCGCGCCAGATGTAGGCTGTCGCCGCCGTCATAATCTCCGTCCGCGCCCTGTCCGCACAGCACATAGATCACGCCGTCTTTTTCATAAGGCATCTTGGGATAATCATAGGGTGCGACGATATTTCCAATGCTGTCCGTATAGGTTTTGTGGGCAAATTCTACCTGTTCGTAATGCTCTCCGCCGTCTTCCGTCACATATAACACCGCGGCATCCCCACCGTTGTGGGAAAGCGTCGCAAAGCCAAACATTTCATCGAGAAATGTAAATTCTACGCTGCCGCCCATCTGTCCGCCGAAGGGATCGCTGCTGACTACCTGCCAATGCGCCCCGCCGTCCGTGCTTTTAATCAGACCATAAAACCGACTGCCCAGCGCCGCATCCTCGACGATCATCTGATATCGGATCTTCGTGCCCTCTACGGAAGCCTCTGCCTCGCTCTCGCTGTGCAGCCAACCGGCATCCGCACCTTCGTCCCAGCTCTCTTCGTCGTTACTCTGGCTGCCTGTGCCGGCATCCGTATCCTCTGCATCCACACCAAATGCCGCATCAAAGGAGCTGTCCGGATTTTCTGCCCAGGTCGCCTGTCCAATATCCTCTACTCCTCCGGCGTCAGACCAGTCTCTGTCGCCGTCTACATCTTCCTGTCTGGAAAGAATAATCGGTTCTTCATCCAAATCAGCCTTGCAAATCGTCATACTTCCGCTGCCGATCAATCCGCTGTCTCCCCAGACGCAGTCTTTATTCAGCACGACAAAGTAATCCGCCTGCGTTCCGTCTTTCAGAATCATTCCGATCGTACCATAGCGTTCGCATTCCGGCTCTCCGTACCAGGAGGTCACCGTTTTCCCGGAAAGTCTGACCCAGGCGTCCTTTACCGCATCCTGACCGCCGACGCTGAGGGTCCATGTCTGTCCATCTGCGTCCGTTCCTTCCCAAATACCGTGCATCGTGCTGAGGGGATCCACATAGGCGATATCGTCCATGCTGCGGCTGCCATAGGTCGCAAGATACGCCGCCGGGTTGCCGTCCGTATCGGTTCCGTACAGTGCACAGGCATCCTCTTGCAGCCAGCGGCTGTTTACCTTGCTGTCTGCTGTAAAAGGCAGAAGCTCTTTTTGATACCGAAAAAACCCTTTATATGGGCGGTTTAACATCAACTGTCCGGTTTCTTCGTCTTTTTCCAGGATCACCTGATAATTTCCGGCAGGGGAGCGCAGCACCTGAAGCTGTCCGGTCTCAGCCAGTCCGCTGCAGACAACGACTCCGATGCCTGCAACGATAACGCACCCTATCGCCGCTATTTTCTTTTTGCCCGACGCCGGAAGCTGACAGAGCACCGCAAGCACCGTAAAAACCACTGCCCCTGTCAATACTGCCGTCTGCATCCAAGGATACATCCACTGATAGTCTCTCGGCAGGATGATTTTTTCATATCCATATTCTACGATGAGGCAGGCAATGGCTGCCAGAGCAGCACACACGGTTCCTGCCAGCCAAAGCCCGCGGTTTTTATTCTGTTTCATACAAAAATCTCTCCGGTAATGTCACTTTAAAATCTTTTGCCAGCGCGCGGAAATCCTCCGGCGTAATCGTCTGAAGCTTGTCCGAAACCACCTCGGTCGGATGATAACGTCCATTGTCCATCAAGCTGATAATACCGTTTTTCGCCGCATAATTCAAGCAAAATTCGCTCGAACCGACCGTATAGGATTCCAGGCCGATGCCAAATACCTTGGACTCGAGGCACACATAAACCTTGGAGCAGTCATACGGAATCGATAAAATCTGATCCAGCGAATCCTTAAAACGTGCCCGCGGTCCGAGTCGGGCTGCCGGAATATCCTTATAGCCGTCCGGAATCCAGATGTTCATCACACAGGACTGCCCCAGTTCTTCTGCAAAATACCGGGAAATGCGGATACATGCCTGCCCGTGTCGAATCCAAAACCGGCGAATTTCTTCGTCCGGGCTGGATAGCGTCAGCTTTGCTGCCTTTTCATGGTAGAAAAACGTTGGGTTAAAATCGATTCCCATGTTTCTTTCTTTTGCATACTCGACCCATTTGTGATTGTGCTTCTGAAATGTCTGTGCTACAATAAAATGCGTATGGCCTGAAACAATTTTTTATACCGGAGGACGAAAATGAGCGGATTTTTTGGAGTAGCATCAAAAGAAGACTGTATTTTTGACCTGTTTTTCGGAACGGACTATCATTCCCATCTGGGAACAAGGCGTGCCGGAATGACGGTTTATCACCAAAAGGAAGGCTTTCATCGAGCAATTCACAACATTGAAAACACTCCTTTCCGAACCAAATTTGACAAAGACTTGAACAACTTAAGCGGACATCTCGGAATCGGCTGTATCTCCGACTATGAGCCTCAGCCCCTGCTGATCCGCTCTCACCATGGCACATATGCAATCATGACCATCGGCAAAATCAACAACATCGATACGATCGTCGATAAGATCATGAACTCATCCCCTACCCATTTCTTTGAATTGAGCGGCGGTGAAATCAACGCAACCGAAGCCGTTGCTGCTCTGATCAACCAGAAAGAAAACCTGATCGAGGGCATTCAGTACGCGCAGGATATCATCGACGGTTCCATGTCGATCGTCCTTTTAACCCCCAAGGGAATCTACGCAGCCCGCGACAAGCTGGGACGTACCCCGATTTCCCTCGGACGCAAGGAAGGTGCGCACTGTCTCGCTTTTGAAGGATTTTCCTATTTAAACCTCGGCTATCAGCCACTGCGGGAGCTCGGTCCCGGAGAAATCGTCATCATGACTCCCGAAGGGGTCCGCACGCTGGTCGCTCCAGGCAAAAAGATGAAAATCTGCACATTCCTCTGGATTTATTATGGATATCCCTCTTCCACCTACGAAGGTATCAGCGTGGAGCGCATGCGTTATAACTGCGGCGCTGCCCTCGCAAAAAGAGATTCCGGCACGATTCATCCCGATATCGTCGCAGGCGTACCGGATTCCGGCGTTGCACATGCCATCGGTTACGCCAATGAATCCGGTATTCCCTATTCCAGACCGTTTATCAAATATACGCCTACCTGGCCGCGTTCCTTTATGCCGACCATGCAGAGCCGCCGAAACCTCATCGCAAAGATGAAGCTGATCCCGGTTCATGACCTGATTCAGAACAGAAGCCTGCTGTTGATTGACGACTCCATTGTCCGTGGTACACAGCTGCGGGAAACAACTGAATTTTTATACCAAAGCGGTGCAAGAGAGGTACATATCCGTCCCGCATGTCCTCCCCTGCTCTATGGCTGTAAATACTTAAACTTCTCCCGTTCCTCTTCGGAGATGGATCTGATCACCCGCCGTGTCATTCAGGACATGGAGGGCACCGATAAGTATCCGAACCTCGAGGTTTATGCAGACCCCGAATCCGATCAGTATCAGGAAATGATCCGCCGGATCTGCAGCCAGTTAAAGTTCACAACCCTGCGCTACCACAGGCTCGACGATATGATCGAATCTGTTGGCCTGGACAAAGACAAGCTCTGCACCTACTGCTGGGATGGTCGAGAATGAAGCAAAAAAGAGAGCCGTAAGGCTCTCTGCTGGTAAGACAGTAAAATCAAATTTCTTGGAACAGGCATGATCTCGGTCATGCCTGTTCCGCTTTTAGCAGCTCATCCACGGGAATGTAGCCCACAAGGTCGTACTCGATATGTACCTTCTGCCTGTGCTTGCCGCTGGACTTGTCAGGTGCGTCCACATAGACCGCCTTCACAAGCTCTCTGAGGGCATAGGGGGTCAGCTCCGTGAGGGTGCTGCTCCTCTTTACCCGCTGAACAAACTGCTCTATATTCTCTGCCTGTTGTTCCTGTTCATGGATTTGCTGTTGCAGATTCTTGACCTCGGCTTTGAGGTCTTTCTGTTCCTCAGTGTAGTTCTTGCTCATCATGGCGAAGCGTTCATCGTCCAGCCGACCGGCAACATTGTCCTCGTAAATGCGGATGAAAAGACGGTCAAGCTCTCCGATTCGTTTCTCAGCCTGTGCCAGCCGCTTTTGATACAGCCGCAGAGATTCCTCGCTCTGCATACGGAGCTTTTGCTCCATTTCAGAACGAAAATAGGCCTCGTAGCGAGTGACTACCGATATGACCTCCTGAATGTGCTTCCAGACGATCTGTTCCAGCACAACAGCACGGATATAATGTCCGCTGCACTTATCCTTGTTGGCACGATGGGTGGAGCAGATAAAGAAGTCCTACCTCTTTTCAAAATAGCTGGTGGTGGAGTAGTAGAACTTCTGCTTGCAGTCGTTGCAGAACACCAAGCCGAAGAACATATTGCTCTTGCCCGTTGCCGTTCTGCGATGCCGCTGCTGCCTGATCTCCTGCACCTTATCAAAGACTTCCAGAGAGATGATCGCCGGGTGGGTGTTATAGAAAATCTTGCGATTCTCTATTGGATTTTCCCGCTGCTTCTTATCCCAGATGGAGTTGGTGTAGGTCTTGAAATTGACCGTGCAGCCCGTGTACTCCATGTATTCGAGGATATAAGCAACGATGCTTTCGTGCCAGCGGTACTCATTCTCCGGAGTCTGATGCGGTGTTTTTCTGCCCTCCCGCTGTTTGTAAGCGGTGGGATTCAGCACCTTTTCCTTTTCCAGCAAGGCGGCGATCTGGCTCGGCCCTTTTCCCTCCATACAGAGCGCAAAGATCCGCTTCACGACCCGTGCCGCTTCCTCGTCAATCACCCATTTCTTAGGATCGTCAGAGTCACGTTTGTAGCCGTAGGGAACGTTGGTAGTCAAGCGCTCTCCACGCTCCCCCTTTGCCTTGTTGACGGCACGGATTTTGCGGCTGGTATCCTTGGAATACCACTCGTTGAACCAGTTCTTGATACCAGCCATGTCGCTGTCGGTGCTGTTGGAATCGATGGTGTCGAAGTGGTCGTTGATGGCAATATACCGCACGCCGTACTGAGGAAACGTGTAGTTGATATAAAGCCCTGTCAGCGAAGAATTACGACCGAGTCTTGAAAGGTCTTTCGTAATCACCACTTCCACATGACCGGCTTCAATTTCCGCAAGCATCTTCTGAAAACCGGGGCGGTTGGAAAAATCCATGCCACTGTACCCGTCATCAATAAAGAATGTCGGGTTCGGAAAGTGCTGAGATTTTGCATACTCCATTAACATGATCTGCTGATTTCAGATTGGGTTGGAGCGATCTTGATATTCTTGTATTGACAAGCAAGCAAATAACGGAGGAACAGGCAAAATCGCTCGTTGGACTTCGCCAAGCTATGCTTGTAGATGAACCCGATAATCCCTATTACCGTTCTTTTGAGTGCGGGATGCTCACCCTGGATGCGTTCCTCTCAAAGAAAACTGACCGTGTAGTATATTGGGGCACAAGCGGAGAACGAATTACCGATAGTTATGCGTTTGACAGCTTCGGCATGGCAGAGCTGGTCGAGAGCAGCGTCCTCTTGTACGGAAAGGATATACGAAAGGAACTGAAATATCCCACTTTCCACGAATTGTATGCCGACGTTAAACGACACTATATTCGTTCAAGTGCTACTGCGTAGCAAAACGGACGAACACCGTCAATGGTCAAGATGAACGGCTACGCCGCCATTGACAGCGCCCGTCCGTTTCGCTTTTTGGCAGACAAGGCGGCGGTTGCCGCCGATTTCCATTTGGGAAATGGCGCTTGCTAACATGGGAAACGGAGAATAGCAAGCACAGCAAGTGTAGCTACACTTGCGAAAACCGGCGTGGTACGACCTGGATTTCCTTACAGAATAGCAAGCAAATCCGGTGAGTACCCACACCGGAGCTTGCCATTCTGGCAAGCAATGCACGGCGGTACCCACTCGTGCGTTTTGCAAAATTTCAACCGTGCTTACCTTTTGCAAAACCTTGTTGGGAAACATCCCAATCCCTTTAACAATTTCAAGGAAATTGGCTACACTCCTGCGAAGCTGAACATCAATCTATCTTGAAAAGTGAGTCAGGGATTTTTCGGCTCACAGCGTTCAGGAAAATCCGTTTTTCCCTCATATCCGTCGATTGCCACTTGGCGAAGGTAAGCGCTCATATTCTCTATCCCAAGCTGCGCCATCCTCGCCTTTATCAAGCCGAGTTCTTTTTCATCTACGAAAAATTTGACCTGTATCGGTCGCTTGCGGTTCCTGTTGTCTGGCATCGGGATTCCTCTTTACTCCTACGGATTATTTCCAATCAAAACCGATCGATTATTGATATGCAGTTCTGTGTTCTCCTACAAAATCACGCATAGAATACGCTTGTAAATGCCTGCTCCTGAACCTTCATCTTCGCGGTAAACTCTGAATAATTCTGCGCATCTATAGGAATTTTCAAGCCATGCTTGATAACGCTGATGTCGTCACGCGCCATAACATTTTTCTCATAGGTCAAACCACGGTTCAACCACAATTTCAAATCGTCAGACCCTTCCACTTCTGGATAGAGATAGTAACCAGCCTTTGCATCAAACCGGAACATATAGGCAAGCACTTGTAAATAATCTCGATTGCCAATGTTGTCAAGGGGCTTATACTTCGCGTCAGCAATGATCCGTGGTTCGCTATTCCGGCTGATGAAATCGGGATAGATCAAGCCTACATTTCCATCAAACAGTCTCTGAGCGCCTGTGCCGCTCTTGTTCATTGGGTGGTAGAAGATATCTTCAATGAGCAAGTTAATATATTTCTCCCACAGCCATGCACCGTCAAACAGAATACCGTATATCTGCCTCGCTCCCGTGCCGATTTGATGTTTCTGGTGTCGGAGGATTAAGAGACACAACCTTTGTAATGCGAGATACTCTCTGAAATAAGCGTGGCGGACGGGTATTCTTTTTATTCTGTTCAATGATCTTCTGCCTGTCATACGGCTCATATCCCGGAGTCGCATCTATAACGAGTTTTACCTCGTCTTTCAATTTGATAAGAAGTTTATTCCCATAAGGCTTTCTTTTGATAAACTCTATGGTATGCCGCACCAGCTCCATCAAACTGTTATCATAAGAAAACTCTCGCTGGCTGTATGCAACATTACCAACAAACGGGGTGTTCTTTTCTATATGCCTTGCGACATCAATGGTGCCTTTTACATTTCCATCATTGTACCTGTGGCGGATATACTTTTTGAACAAGCCCTTCCGCATCGCTGCTTTGAGGTAATACGGAAACAGAAACAGCAGAAAATTGAACAGCCGATTGTCTTGATTGGCATCGGAGTTCAAATCTACGATGTTTGGAAAGTCCAAAACTTCATCTAAAAGATACTGGAAAAAGTAATCCTCACCCTCTCCGCAAAAACGGGACGCGATCACAAGTCGCTCATCACCGTAGCCGAGAAAGCCCATCACATTGCCGGAGCGATAGGTGTCATTGACGCTTTGGAGGATCATCTGATCTTGCGTAATATCCTCTGCATCCTTTACGGTTTCAGGAAATACGAACACACCTTCACGCTCAAGCTGTTCCAATGTTTTATCTGCAATTTTGCCTGTCAGCCTCGCTACTTGAGAAAAGGCATCTTTTTTCTGCTGGGAGTTATCCTTGATCCTGAGCAGCTTCATTCGCATCACCTCTGGCAGGTTTCTGATAGCCGTATGCCCTTACGAACCGATTCATAATTCCTTCCTCATCGTACATTCCCTGAATGTATTCCTGTAGAAGCGGTTGCAGATAATCAGTCCAAAGCTGGTCAAAATCAAGTGTTTTCAACTTCAGAAAGTAAGACGCTCCGATCTGATAATTTTCATTCAGATCCTCGACCTCTGCGATTGCCTTATTGAGTGCAGCCATCCTTCTGATTGCCTCAGCCTCCAACTCCTCGTTTTCCAGCGACGCAAGCATCTCAAGGCGCTCATCCGCTCTGAGTTCTACGAAACGGAAACGACGACGCATGGCAAAATCAAAGCTGTCCACAGAGCGGTCGATATCGTTCATGGTGCCGATGATATAGACATTTTCAGGAATATAGAACTTTTCGCCGGGGTCAGAGTGCAGATTGGAATACTGCGTGGAGATCTCTCCGGTTTTACCGCGATAACCGGGATCTATTGCAAAGAACAGTTCACCGAAAATCTTTGAAATCTCGCCGCGGTTGATTTCATCTATGATGAATATGTATTTTTTCAGTTCCTCCTGTTTTGCCTTTGCTTTTGAAACTGTACCTTTCTTCGCTTTGATTGCTTTATAGATAGCAAAGTCATAGGAGTATCCTTGCGTAGCAAACGTCTTTCCGAAAAAGGACGTGATATCCTTTATTTTTTCAAACTTCTGCCCGGATTCCAGCATCTTCCGAACTTCATCCAAACTCAGAGCAAGCCTGTTGACAGATGCGTTTCCGGGAATAGAAATATGGATATGCCCGTCATCCACACCAGTAATGGTAAATTCATTTCCATTAATCGTCTTAAATGTGTTAACGCCAAACTCAACGCCGGAGAAAAACTCTGTCATGGATTCTTGAACCGTGACTTCCTTTTCTACGGTTTCTCTGGATTTTTGGGAGTCCTCATAGTTCTTTCTGGCACGGGCAACAAACTTCTTGAAAATGCCATCCTGCAATTCAAAGCCCATTGTCCCATCATCATTGATTTTCGGTCTTAATCCTTCAACAAAATCAGAGTAGTCATAACTCGGATGGAACTGAACAAACTCAACCTGTTTTTTCTGCTCGTCAGTAAGGCAAGTGTAGTTGTCCTCATAACCATTGCTGATAATATCCGTAGCGATTTCTTTGGCAAGATAAGATTTTCCGGTACCGGGCGCACCTCTGAAAATCAGATTTTTTGATTCAATCAGCATGGATGAGTAGGGGTTTCGGTATTCCGCAGGCTGTTGGCCACGATCATCTCGACTCGCAATCTCTCTTTCTGACACCACGGTTTCCTTTTCATCTTTTTCGCGGTATATCAGGACAAATTGATCTCCACGCTCACCGAAATGCTTCAAACACTCCTGAACGAAAATAAGTGTAGAGAAGGTGTTCCAACTGTAAATAACAAACATACGACCGTTATCATAGCTATAGTCCATATGTTCGAATGTGTTTCGATGTTTTTTGAATTCTTCTACGCTTGTATAAATGCCGCAGATCATCTCGCGATTGGGGTTATATCTGCATACAGGAAAACTTTCCTTTTCCTCAACAGACAGGGCGGCAATTTGCTTTTCAAATATCTGGCAGGCAAGACGTGGCAGAGTCAGATTGGAATTTCTTTTTTCGCCTTTACTGTAGGCGCGTCTGATTATTTCTCCGTTTGCTTTCTGAAAATAGGCATCCAGCGGCTTATAATTGTCACCAAGGCTCAGATTATCCATCGTGAAGCGTTCGTCCGTAGAGGAAACACTTTCAGCAGTGATTATGAGCATATATTTTTCCTGCTGCTTCTCCTCAATTACGAAGCCCATGTTTTCCAGATAGTCCTTTGCGTCAACGCTGTTAAAGGATTCTGTTGAAATATCTGCGCCGTTGGCCAAATGGTCAGCAACGGCTACTACATACTTCGGCGGATACTTTTTCCCATTCTCAGACACAAGAACATATTTTACGCTCGTATTATGTTCGGGAACTCCGTTCTCGTCGATAAATTTCAGGGCATCAATAACATCCTGCTTTTTCAGCTTAGGTATAGCCATGCTGCACCTCCTCGAAAGTGTGTACACACATTATGTCACAAGGATAGCTCTGTTTTCAATACGATACCCAGAATTTATCGCCCTAAAATGTAACTTTTCTACGAATATAAGCTGATTTTCAGTTTCCCCAGTGTCGAACATACTCTGCATCGAAATACCCCTCTATCGACTTTACGGTTTTGTGGGGTATTTTGCACGACCGTAAATATGCGCACTTCCCAGCGAACCGTATACCTTATACAGCGATTCGCTGTTTCACAAAGGAACTGCATGAGAGCGATAACTATTTCACCCTTTTTACTATCCTTGCTTTACAGAGCAGAAAGCCGGTGATTTTCAACCCTTAGATGTACAAAAACAGGCAGCACCCAACCGACGTTGAGTGCCGCCTGTTTTGTTGTCCAATCCTGCTTGGCAGATGCCGATTTTGTAGTTTTCTCAAATTACTGTCTTATCGGCACACGGCAAAGGCTCTCTTTTTTGCGCTACTTCTAAATTCCCGTTAGGGAATTTAGAAGGTTCCTTTTTTTATTTTTAACGGAGAGACGAAAAGATATCGTCTCTCCTGAAAGTCCAATCGATTTGAGCATCTGCAAGAGGCTTGATTGGTTCTATCAACAGCAGTATATGCAGATATATGAAAAGTATGAGCCCTATTAAAAATGGCTTTTCCAGTCGGATGGAAAATTTAGTCTTCGCAAATCGCAAACATCAGAATATTCCTTCAATAACCGTTTGGAATCTGCCGCAAAAGTCGTCCAGGAATCATCGGTTGGACGAAGATACTTCATAGAAAGCATAATCTGATATAAACCATTATATCGGGGATGCGGCTGGATGATATCAGAATAAATAAGTTGTGGTCTAGTGCTGATGGTGCGGTTGTAAATACGACCGTTGTGGGCACAAATATTTCGCATTATAGAAACAGCCTGAATCCAGGATGTAAACATATCTTTTGATGGATGAATAGCTTGTCCCTTGCTGTTTTGAAATTTATAATTTTTAATCAGCTCAGAAAATGCGCTGTCACCGCCGGTTTTCATATTTTTGATGATTTTTGATATGGTTCCGAACGACATTACCTCGACAACTGCCCATATGGGAACCGCTCCATCGTGATTATTGAAGTTATGCTCTATGAAAACATCATTTGAACGACTGATTTCAGCTGCAATAGTACTCTGATTTTTCCAGAATGTTTTCTTATCTTTAAATACAGAGGGATCGTTTAAAACGAGAGCATCCTGGGTGATCTGGAACGCATTAACAAGTCGTGATCTTAACGCAACTTCAATTTGTGATAAATAGCGGAACAATAAATGGGACAGCTCTGTATCAAAATGGTACAATTTTATAACATCAGACAGGGTTGTTCCTTTTATATACTTTTTGGTTGCGGGATCAATAAGATGAAAGCTGTATCCCTTCAATCGATAATAACCAATCGTTGTTAATGCCATTTCAGCTGTGTCATTTGCGTCGATTACCATTCCAGCGTCCTTGAGTTTTTGGATTAGTTGTGTAACGGATAGAAAATTCTTAGGATATGTATACATGGCTCACCTCCCTCTGGGTATAAAAAGTCCCGCCGGGTTGCGCATTCTTGCAAAACAAGACTAAGCGTGGCGGGTTCTGTTAAGTATATTCTACCTGAGAGAAACCTGTCTGTCAATGTTTTTGGGATGAAATTCAGTTACTCCAGCTTCTCCAGCATCTCCCTGTACTCTTTCGGGGAAATCCCATATTCCTTCCGAAATGCCCGGTAAAAAGCGGAATAATCCCGAAATCCAAACACCGGGTAGACGCTCGTGATCTTATCGCCGCTGCGGATGGCGCTTTTGCAGGCATCAAGCCTTTTTTTCAGAATATACTGATGTACGGAAATCCCCGTCTCATCCTTGAACACATGGGAAATATGATATTTGCTCACATGAAAGATGCGCGAAAGCTCGTTCAGATCAAGGTTTTCTTTTAAATGCTCTTCTATATAATCCATCATCATTTCATACAGTCCCTGCATCGACCGCTCCCGGATCGGGTGCTCCTGTGCGTATGCCTCGCGATTTAAATGCAGCACAAGTTCACCAATACAGAGCGGAATCTTCGCATCCTTTCCAAACCTGTCCTGCCGCATCTCTTCTAAAAGCCGGAGTACCTTTGCCTGCGTTTCCCGAAATGCGATCTCCTCCTGATGCAGCACATATTCCTGACGCTTTGTCGCCCGCTCAATCAGATACCCATAGCTGTCTGACTGTTTTTGCAGCTGATCTGCATAACTACAGCTGATCCAGAACACAAACCGTCGGTACGGCTTATGTGGATTCTGGATGATCGCACAGTGCGGAATCTGAGGCGGAATCAGGATGATATCTCCGTACTTGAGCAAATAGGAACGCTCTCCGATCTTCATACAGACGTCCCCTTCCAGGAAAAAATAAAATTCATAATAATCGTGGGAATGCGTCCGCACCTCTGCCATCCCGCTATCGCTGTAATAATAAACTTCAAAATCCTGCGCCAGCATGTATTGGCGCGTGACAAATCTGCTCTCTAATTCTTTTTTCATAAGGCGTCCTTTCTGTAATACATCAAATTCTTTTACCACAAAACTAGCACGAAATCGCAACTTTTACAATATAGCCAACTTCTCTTACAATCGTCTTTCTGCTATAATGAGGCTATCATAGGAATGCATGATATTCAGACAGCAACCATTGAAAGGGGGAACTTTCTCATGCTACAGACAGGGGCACAGCTCTACACCGTCCGCAGCTACACACAGACGATCGAAGACTTTACCTGTACCATTCAAAAAATCGCTGACATCGGTTATAAAGCCGTCCAGCTTTCCGCCGTTTCCAAACAGATTAAGCCGGAGCAGATCCGTGAAATTTGCGACCGCGCGGGCATTTCCATTGTCCTGACCCACAGCGATCCCGAACGGATTCTGCACGATACCGACGCGCTCATCAAAGAGCACGATATCCTCGGCTGCAACTATATCGGTCTTGGCTGCATGCCGGACAAATACCGCACCAAAGAGTGGCTTTCCCACTTTATTTCCGATTTTAAAGAGCCTGCGAAAAAAATCGCGGCGGCAGGAAAGCTTTTCATGTACCACAACCATAACCTCGAGTTCGAAACTTTTGCCGCGGAAAATCTTCCAAATGCTGCGCCCAACCGCCGGATTTTGGAATATCTCCTCGAGGGCTTTGCACCGGATGAAATGGGAGTCACGCTCGATACTTACTGGGTTGCGGCAGCAGGCGCGGACGTCTGTGACTGGATCTCGCAGATGAGCGACCGGATTCCCTGCGTCCACTTAAAAGATATGAAGGTAAAAAACTGGCAGCCGGTCATGGCTCCGGTTATGGAAGGCAACTTAAACTTCTCCGCTATTTTCCATGCGCTGGAAGCTTCCAACTGCAAATATATGCTCGTTGAGCAGGATGACTGCTATGGGGAAAGCCCCTTCGACTGCTTAAAGACCAGCTATGAAAATCTGGCAAATGCTGGCTACCGCTAAATCAGATTTTCATCCGGCAGCAAATGCCTACTGCCGGAGTTGAATCGACACAGGCGAATTTTGCATTACCGAAATTTCTGTATCAAGAGGAGGTACTTATGAATCAGGTAAAACTTGGCATCATCGGACTTGGAAATATGGGCAGTGGCCACTGCAACAACATCCTCGCCGGACTGACGCCCGAAATCAAACTGACCGCCGCTGCAGACCTGCGGCAGTCCAGACGCGACTGGGCAAAGGAGACGCTGCCCGATGACGTCGTTCTTTTTGAAAACGGCGACCAGCTGATCGAATCCGGTCTGTGCGACGCCGTTATCATCGCAACGCCCCACTACGAGCATCCGCGCCTTGCGATCCTCGCATTCGAACACGGGCTTCATGTCATGAGTGAAAAGCCCGCAGGCGTTTATACCAAGCAGGTTCGCGAAATGAACGAAGCTGCCATCCGCTCCGGCAAAGTGTTCGGCATGATGTTCAACCAGCGCACCAACTGCGTTTACAGAAAGATGCATGAAATGGTACAGAACGGCAAATACGGTCAGATCAAGCGCGTCAACTGGATCATCACCGACTGGTACCGCACACAGGCTTACTATAACTCCGGCGGCTGGCGCGCAACCTGGGACGGCGAAGGCGGCGGCGTGCTGTTAAACCAGTGCCCGCACAACTTAGACCTCCTGCAGTGGATCTGTGGACTCCCCTGCCGCGTCCGCGCCTTCTGCCACAACGGCAAATGGCACCAGATCGAGGTCGAGGACGATGTAACCGCTTATCTCGAATTTCCGAATGGCGCAACCGGCGTTTTCGTCACGACCACGGCAGATGCTCCCGGCACGAACCGTTTTGAAATCACTTTGGAACGCGGAAAACTCGTAGCAGAGCATGACAAACTGACGTTCTTCGAGCTCGAACAGAGCGAACGTGACTTCTGCTTTACGGCAACAGGCGGCTTCGAACAGCCCGCCGGACATGAGGTCACAATCGAACTGGACGGCAAAAATCCGCAGCATGTCGGCGTATTGAACGCTTTTGCAGGCGCGATCCTGCGCGGCGAACCGCTCGTTGCAGACGGAACCGAGGGCATCCGAGGTCTGGAGCTTTCCAATGCGATGCACCTTTCCTCCTGGACAGACCAGACGGTTACCCTGCCGATCGATGAAGCGCTTTTCCTTGAAAAATTAAATGAGCACCGCAAAGCCTCCAAAGTCAAAACCGAAGTGACCGAAGCGACGTTCGATACCTCTGACAGCTATGGAAGCAAGGTTTCAGACAATACCGACAAAGGAGGCGTAAAGGCATGAAAACCTGTCTGGTTGGCTGCGGTGGTATCGCCGCCGTACACGGCAGCGTCCTGACCTCCGGCATTGATACGGAATTTGTCGCTGCCGCCGATATCAAACCCGAAAAAGCGCAGAGTTATGCGGAAAATTTCCATACCAAGCCCTATCCGTCCCTCGAAAGCATGCTTGAAGCAGAAAAACCGGATGTCCTGCATATCTGCACGCCGCACTATCTGCACGTTCCGATGGCGATTTATTCCCTGGAACGAAATATCAATGTCTTTATGGAAAAGCCGCCTGCGATCTCTTTTGACCAGCTCGAAGAGCTGAAAAAAGCTGCTGCAAAATCTGAGGCACAGCTCGGCTTCTGTTATCAGAACCGCTATAACGCCAGCATCCGCGCAGCAAAGGATCTGATCGACTCCGGTAAAGCCGGAAAAGTCCTCGGCGCACGCGCGTTCGTAACCTGGTGCAGAGGCGCAGCTTATTATACCGAAAGCGGCTGGAGAGGCAGCTTAAAAACCGAGGGCGGCGGCGTTTTGATCAACCAGTCCGTCCACACACAGGATCTGCTCTGCTTTTTGCTCGGCGACCCGACTACGGTCGATGCAACGATGACCAACCACCATTTAAAAGACGTAATCGAAGTCGAGGATACGCTCGAAGCCTATATTGACTTTAACGGCGTCCATGCAAGCTTCTATGCGACGACCTCCTACTGCGCAGACGTCGCACCGCTGATCGAAATCGCCTGCGAAAATATGACAATCCGCGTGGAAGACCCGCACGTCACGGTATATCCCAAAGACGCTGCGCCTTATCAGCTTTCCGTCGAAACGCTGCCCCCGATCGGCAAGAGCTACTGGGGCACCGGGCACACCGCATGCATTTCGGATTTCTACCAGTCACTGCGCGACAACCGGCGCTTTAGCTTAAACCTGGAAACAATGGAGCCGAGCATCCGGCTGATGCTTGGAACGTATGAATCCGCCCGCAGCGGACACAGTGTAACACTCATCGAACAATAGAATGCACGCTGTCTCTCCGCCCCACACAACAAAAAACAATGAGGTAACCCGTCATGAACACACAACATAAACTGCTCTCTTCCTGCCCGGTCAGCTGCTTTGCTGACGAAATCGCGGAATCCTTAGACCGCCAGATCGAAGTGCTTTCCCGGCTCGGCATTTCCTACGTCGAGCTGCGCAGCGCGGACGGCATAAATGTATCCGATTTTACGATGAATTTTGCAAAAGAGGTAAAGAAAAAGCTCGATCAGGCAAATATCCGCATTTCCGCCATCGGCTCTCCGATCGGCAAAATCGGAATTGACGATGATTTCGATGCGCACCTGCAGAAGCTTTCCCATACGGAACAAATGGCAGACATCTTCGAAACGCCCTATATCCGTATGTTCAGCTTCTATATCCCGGAAAACTATGCTGCGGCAGACTGCCGCTCCGAGGTGCTTTTCCGGACGGAGGCGATGGTTGCAGAGGCTGCGCATAACAATATCACCCTGCTGCATGAAAATGAAAAAGGTATTTACGGCGACAACGCGTCCCGCTGCCTCGACCTGATGCAGCAATTTGCAGGGAAGCACTTCTCCTGCACGTTCGACTTTGCGAACTTTATCCAGTGCGGTCAGGATCCGTTAGAGGCTTATGAAATGCTCTCCCCCTATATTTCCTATGTCCACGTCAAGGACGCGCTCTTTGCTACCAGCGAAGTCGTTCCGGCAGGCACAGGCGACGGACATCTGCCGGAAATTTTCCAAAAGCTCGACGCTTCCGGCTATCACGGCTTTTTAAGCCTCGAGCCGCATTTAGCCAATTTCAGCGGTCTCGCAGCATTAGAACACAACGCTGCGATTCGCACCGAAAACAACACGGAAAAGGCGTTCTGCGTTGCCTGGGAGGCATTCCAGAAGGTGCTGGGATAACATCAAAGAGCTGCCCATACGGCAGCTCTTTTTTGTGGCATCTTATCTCACAGAATTAAACCTGTATTCCTCCTTGATCCGGCGAAGTCTATCTGCAGTTTTCTTAATAGATTTTAATGTCTTTTAAGAATACTTCATCCCTCGCCGCAGTGATCTGTACCTGAATCTGACAGATGCGGTCTTCCATGTCGTTGATCAGCGGGTTCTGCTCGCCGAAGGGATTCTGCAGCTGGCAGATTTTGCGGTTTCCGATGACAGTGCCCTGATACAGCGGATACTGATTGCCGCTGCCGGACTGCGCCGTAATCCGAAAGCCCTCTACGCGCTGACCCTTGGTCAGATCTTCCCGCAGCGAAACATAGCGGATCTGTGCGGTGGGTTGCTTTAAGGAAATCGTATAGACCTTCTGCGTTTTGGGACTTTCCTCTTCCCGGATTTTGACATCCAGCTCAGTGCCGAACTCTTCTTGCAGCAGCGCGCCGAACTCTTTGAGACGCTTTACGTCCCGCTCATCAATCCGTCCGTCTGTGTTAGGCGGCAAATTCAGATGCATACACGCATTCGACCCGACACTTCCCAGATAGGTAGTAAACAGGCGTTCCAGGGAGTGCGGCTCCTCTTCCAGATGCCAGAACCAGCCCGAACGGATAGACATGTTGATCTCCGTAGGCGTAAAGGTCAGACCCTTCGTGTAGAGAATATTCGGCATCGTTCCTAACTCCTGTTCGGTATTGTAAATCCAGGAAAGGCTTCCTTCCTCCGCCATCGGTCCGGGACCCGTCTGCACCCTGCCCAAATGACACAGTTCGGACGGGATGACCGCCCATTCGGAATGTCTCGGTTTACCGGCTTCGTTGCCGCACCACCGGATGTCCGGTCCGAAATCGTTAAAAATAACCGCATTGGGCTGATATTTCCGGATCAGCTCAATATAACGAGGAAAATCGTATACCTGTTTTCTGCCGTTTAGACCTTCTCCGCAGGCGTTGTCAAACCAGACATAAAAGATGTCGCCGTACTCTGTCAGAAGCTCCGTCAGCTGGTTGCAGAAATAGTCGTTATATTCCGGCGTCCCGTAGCAGGAAGCGTTCCGATCCCACGGAGACAGATAAAATCCGAACTTGATGCCGCCCCTTTTACATGCTTCGGCAGCTTCCCGGACAACGTCTTTTTTGCACGGGCTGTTTTTCACGGAATGCTCCGTATATTTGGAAGGCCAAAGGCAAAAACCGTCGTGATGCTTTGCTGTCAGCACCATTCCCTTCATGCCTGCTGCCTTGATCGCTTCCACCCACTGATCGCAGTCCAGATTTTCAGGATTAAAAATAGATTCCGGCTCGGTTCCCTCTCCCCATTCCCGATTCGTAAAGGTATTTACTCCAAAATGAATAAACGCATAGCTTTCCAGCTCATACCAGTCCAGCTGGCGCTTCGACGGCACAACATGGGCCGCTTCCTGTAAAAATTGAATCATTCCGTTTCTCCCTCTGTAATTTTATGTTTCATTCACTTCTGCCCTATTATACAGGCTGTTTGACATTTGCGTACTTTCTTTTTTAAGATTTCCATCTGTCCGATGCCACAGACTTTCCCTTCTTTTAAAACAGGCACCGTATCGACTGCGGCGCCTGCTTCCGCAATTATTACAAAATCAGCCCCAGTTCCTATCGTTCCAGATAAGAACCGGGGCTGTTCTCTCCTTACACTCTTACGATGTAATCGTTCTTTCTCGGCTTTGCCTCCGGCAGCGGACCGTCCGCATAGCCTAAGATACAGCAGGCAACGCCAGCATAGGTATCTGCAATTCCCCATTCTTTCATCAGTGCTTTGCCTTCTGCGCTTTCAAACATCTCCTTTGCGCGGTTGATCCAGCAGGAGCCAAGCCCGACTGCATAAGCAGCAAGCATCAGATTGCCCATCACGAGCGAACCGTCCTGCAGCCATGTTCCGGCATTTGTATCTGCAAAAACGATCACTACAGTAGGCGCTCCATAAAACGGATCGGAATCTGCTCCCATAACCGCCCCGTTCATTTTGGAAAGCTTTGCAATCAATTCTGGCTCCTGAATCACAACCATCTTCGCGGGCTGACGTCCCATTCCGGACGCCGCATAAGTTCCAGCCTCCAGAACTGCATCCAGCTCTTCCTTCGAGATTTGTTCTTTCCGATAAGAACGCACGCTTCTGCGTTCTTTGATACTCATCAGTGTTTCCAGTTTCATACTATCCTCCATTCCGCAGGCGCTTTGCGCCGAAGGAATCGCGAGCAGAAGTTCCAGTTCTGCTCTGCGATCCTAGCTACTTTGTGACGCCTGCGGCACAAATAGCTGTGAGAAAAATAAGCGATCACGCTTATTTTTTTCACTATCCTCCATTCATTTTTGCTTATGCCAAGCTTGAATTACAGCTAAGTTCATGGTACGATATTTAAGATCCAAAATCAAGCGGTTCCTGAACTCAGGTTTGTTTGATGCATACTACAGAAAAGGATTTCTTACCTATGATTAAAGATTTATTTTCCCAGAAACAGACCCTTTCTTTTGAGGTATTTCCTCCCAAGAAGGACGACGAATTTACAAACGCGCAGAACGTCCTGCATCAGCTTTCCGAGCTGCAGCCGGATTTTATCAGCGTAACCTACGGCGCAGGCGGCAGCCGTTCCAAACGCACGGTGGAGCTGGCTTCCTTCATCCAGAACAGTCTCCACATTCCGGCAGTTGCCCATATGACCTGTGTCGGCTCCTCCAAAGAGGACATTCTCACCGTTACTGATGATATGAAGCAGGCGGGTCTTTCCCATGTACTGGCGCTTCGCGGCGACAGACCGACCTGGATGGATGATGCACAGTTTGAAAACCGTGCTTTTGCCCATGCTTCCGATCTGACTCGCTTCTTAAAGGAGCATACCGATCTGGAAGTCGCAGGCGCATGCTATCCCGAAAAGCATTTCGAAGCAGAAAGCCTTGACAGCGATATTGCTTACCTGAAAGAAAAGCAGGAAGCAGGCGCAGCGTTTTTCATCACTCAGCTGTTCTTTGAAAATGACAGCTTCTACCGTTTCCTGGAAAAGAAAAACCATGCAGGCATTACGCTTCCGGTCTGTGCAGGCATCATGCCGATCACTTCCGCAAAGCAGCTCGGCACGACGGTAACCCTCTCCGGCTCTTCCGTTCCGAAAGAGCTGGCCGACATCATTGCGACTTACGGAGAAAACCCGGAAGACATGAGAAAAGCCGGTATCGATTATGCGATCCGCCAGATCCTCGACTTAAAGCAGCACGGTGCAGACGGCATCCATATTTATTCCATGAACAAGCCTAAGACAACACGCACGATCGTGGAAGCGATCCGATAAGAAGGAACCTTCTAAATTTCCTTTCGGAAATTCAGAAGTAGCGCAAAAAAAGAGAGCCTCCGGCTCTCTTTTAAATAGAACCTTCTAAATTCCCTAACGGGAATTCAGAAGTAGCGCAAAAAAAGAGAGCCTCTCGGCTCTCTTTTTTTGCTTCATTCCCACTCTGTATCGGAGATTTCTACTTTTTTATCCCGCAGCATCAAATCTGCCACTGCTTCCTTTGCGGGCTTTCCGCCGAACAGCACCAGATTGACCTGCTCGATGATCGGCATCGATGTTTCGTACTTGTGTGCCAGACCCAGGGCTGCCTTTGCAGAATACACGCCCTCAACGACCATCTTGACTTCGTTCATGGCCTCTTCCATCGTGTATCCTTTTCCGATCAGGATGCCTGCGCGCCGGTTTCTCGAATGCATGCTGGCACAGGTTACAATCAGGTCGCCGATTCCGCTCAGTCCAAAGAACGTCTCACGGCGTCCGCCCATCGCAGTGCCCAGGCGTGCAATTTCCGTGATACCTCGCGTAATCAGTGCAGCCTTGGTGTTATCACCGTATCCTAAGCCGTCTGCAACGCCAGCTGCCAGCGCAACGACGTTTTTGAGTGCTGCACCCAGCTCGATACCAAGCACATCCGGGCTTGTATACACGCGGAATACCGGGTTCATAAAAATGCTCTGGATTTTTTCCGCAATTTCTTTTTTCTTAGAACCGACAACGATCGTCGTAGGGATTCCCTTGCCCACCTCTTCTGCATGGGATGGACCGGAAAGTACCGCCACCTCCGCCTGTGGAACCTCTTCTTCAATGATCTGAGAAAGCGTCATCAGCGTGTTTTCTTCCACGCCCTTTGCAACGTTTACGATGATCTGTCCCTGTGCTGCCACATCCTTTAACTGATGCGCCGTGCTTCTGGTAAACGGGGACGGAACTGCCAAAACGAGCAGATCCATACCCTCCACAGCAGCCTTTAAATCTGTCGTGAATACCACACTGTCATCCAGAATGACTCCCGGCAGCTTGGAGGTCTGTTCATGCTTTTCCTGCAGCATCGTAATCTCATCTGCAAGTGCGCTCCAGACCGTTACCTGATGTCCGTTATTTGTCAAAAGCCAGGTCAACGCAGTGCCCCAGCTGCCTGCACCGATCATACCGATTTTTGCCATAGTTATTTTACCATCCTACTCTAATTTATATCTGCTTTGTTTCTTAGTTCAGCGCTTCTTTATTTTTCTTAAAAAGATAGGTCTTGCGTTCTGTACCGGAAAGCAGACGTTTGATATTCTCCCGGTGCTTCCAATACGCCATTGCCGTCAGAAACGCCGCGATCACATACATCTCAATCCGGTGTTCGACCGGCATGGAAAACAGATCCATCTGTCCCATAATCACCATCTCGATCAGGAATCCTGCATAAACCAACAGGGAACCGAGGGAAACATAATGCGTCAGCAGGAAGGTACCGAAAAACAGGATCACACCCATTGGGATAAATGCCGGATGGATCGCCAGGATCAGGCCTGCTGTCGCAGCAATGCCCTTGCCGCCCTTAAAGCCTAAATAAAACGGATAGTCGTGTCCCAGAATCGCACCGAGTGCCGCATACATCGCAAGCAGATAATACATATCCTCATGTACACCGCCAGCAAACAACAAGCGCACTGCTGCGATTGCCAGGATACATTTTAAAATATCTCCTGCCAGTACGATCAGTCCTGCCTTTGTACCGAGCACGCGCAGCGTATTTGTCGTTCCCGCATTGCCGCTTCCGTAATTGCGGATATCGATTCCATGCAGCTTTCCATAAATATAGGCAGTCTGAAACAGACCGAACAGATAGCCGATGGCTACACAGACCAGACGTTCCATCATTCGTTATTCTCCTTCCTCTCTCTGATAATAAATTTCAGAGGTGTTCCGCGGAACCCAAACGCCTCGCGGATTTTATTTTCTATATATCTCGTATACGAGAAGTGCATCAGTTCTTTATCGTTGACGAAAATAACAAATGTCGGAGGCTTTACCGATACCTGCGTAATGTAATACAGCCGCAGGCGCTTTCCCTTGTCCGTCGGAGGCTGCTGCAATGCAACCGCTTCCGCCATAATTTCATTCAATACGCCCGTTGCAACCCTCAGCGCATGGTTCTCAATGACTGCATCAATCGTCTCAAACAGCTTGGGCAGACGCTGCCCGGTCAGTGCAGAAATGAAAATAATCTCTGCATACGGCATAAAGGAAAGGGTGTTTCGGATCTTTTCCTGGAAACGATAAATCGTCTTATCATTTTTCTCGATGGCGTCCCACTTGTTGACCGCAATGATCATGCCCTTGCCCCGCTCATGAGCAATTCCGGCAATCTTGGCATCCTGCTCGGTCACGCCTTCTTCCGCATCGATGACAAGCACGACGACATCGGCGCGCTCTACCGCGCTGACGGTGCGGACGATCATATAGCGCTCCAGCTCTTCTTTAATTTTATTTTTGCGTCGAAGACCTGCCGTATCAATGAAGATGTACTCTTTTCCGTTATGCACTACCTCGGTATCCACCGCATCCCGCGTTGTACCTGCAATATTGGAAACGATCACCCGGTTTTCACCAATCAAGCGGTTAATAATGGACGATTTGCCGACATTCGGTTTTCCGACAATCGCAATTTTCGGACGATCATCCTCCTCTTCCATCTCTGCATCTTCAGGGAAATGACGTACAACTTCGTCCAGCATATCGCCGATCCCCATCCGGTTTGCCGCAGAGATCGGCCACGGATCACCGATTCCCAAATTATAAAACTCATAGACATCCGCCATGTATTTCTGGAAGCTGTCTACTTTGTTGACTACCAAAACCACCGGCTTGTGGGAACGGCGCAGCATATCCGCTACCTTGGAATCTGCATCCACCAATCCCTGCTTGACATCTACCATAAACAGAATCACGTCCGCCGTGTCGATGGCGATCTGTGCCTGCTCCCGCATCTGGGACAAAATGATGTCCCCGGAATCCGGCTCGATACCGCCGGTATCAATCAGGGTAAAATTTTTATCCAACCACGAAATGTCCGCATAAATACGGTCTCTTGTAATGCCCGGTGTATCCTTTACGATGGAGATCATCTCTCCCGCCAGTGCGTTGAACAGTGTCGATTTTCCGACATTGGGTCTGCCAACTACTGCAACGATTGGCTTTCTTTTTCTTGCCATATATGCTCCTTTCCTTATAACGGACAACATTTCTCCCGCCTGTCCTTTGGCAATGCGCTGATTTTTCTAAACTGCACAGCTGCAATTTCCGGACTGGGGTTAAAATTCGCCCAGCAAACTTTCCGTAAAATCATATCCGCTTGATTTTACAATATTCACGGGTACTTGTAAAGCGCTGGAAATATCCTCAACCGTATAGTCGTCCAACAGCACCCTTTCGCCGCTTCGAAGGACGTTGATCGGCAACAGCAGCTCTTCGCCCAGATGCTCGCCCTTTAACTGCGCCATGATATCCTGTCCGGTTAAAAGCCCTGTTACCGTAATCCGTTCCCCAAAAAAGTCGTTGCGGATCGGATGCACATGGACGCAGAGCCCCGGAAATTCTTCCTCCATCCGTCTCGCCATCCGTTCGATATAGGGTGCGACAATTCTGCCGGTTACTGTAGAAATTTCCCGCTTTCTGTGATTCCAGCGCTCCATCGCGCCGCTTTTTCGAAGCTGCCGCAGGGAATCTTCAAATTCCTCCAGCAAAAGTCGTATCATGCCGACACCGTTTTCCAGCTGCAGATACCCGTCGTAGTTATCCTCGTCCGGAATCTCCTCTTCCGCCAGGATATACCATTCGTCGCTGGCATGGATAAAATGCAGACCGTACTCGGGAAAAAGCTTTTCCTGCCATTTGTGGATCGTCGCAAGCACCTGCTGCGCTTCTTCTTTTGTAAAGGGCTCCAGAGGATACAGCCCCTCCCGGTATTTCGACAGTCCAACCGGCACAACCGACACGCTGCGCAGATGCGGCAAATATTTCGACATGTCGGAAATACTGCGTTCCAGCTCTGCACCGTCGTTGACTCCCTTACATAAAACGATCTGGCCGTTCATCTCGATGCCCGCCTCGTAAAAGCGATCGACCTTTTTGAGCGCGTCGCCTGCAAAACGGTTGTGCAGCATCATGCAGCGCAGCTCCGGATTTGTGGTCTGAAAGGAAATATTGATCGGAGACATATGATATTTGATCACACGTTCCACATCCTTGTCAGACATGTTTGTCAGCGTCACATAGTTGCCCTGCAAAAAGGAAAGACGCGAATCGTCGTCTTTAAAATACAGTGTTTCCCTCATTCCCTTCGGCATCTGGTCGATGAAACAGAAAATACATTTGTTGCTGCAGGAACGGTAATCGTCCATCAGTCCGTTTTCAAACTCGACCCCCAGATCCTCCGCGTAATCCTTATCGATCTCCAACAGCCATTCTTCCCCGGACGGCTTGGCGATCAGCACCTCCACATACTCTTCCTCGATCATATATTGATAATCAAAAATATCTTCTACCGTTTCACCGTTGATCTCCAGCAGGCGATCTCCGGGTTCTATCCCCATCTCCTCTGCGATGCTGTCCGGTTTTACAGTTTTAATCAAATGCCCTTTTTGCTTCTTCATGAACTATCCTACTCCTGCATGCTTTCTGATCGGAAATTCTTCTTTTTTTGAATCTAATTCCTGTACCTTCCTATTTTACTAGAAAAATCCCGCTCTGTCACGAGAAATTTCTTGACGCGCCAACAGGCGGATGATATAAATGAAAGGTAAATGTACTGTCTGATGAATTCCATCAGGATATAATGGAGGAAAATCAAATGCCTAATTTACGCGAACTGGAAAATGCACTTCCCGTTGGCCCTCTGAAAATCATTGCGTTAAACTCCGCAGAGAAGCTCGGCAGAAATGTCAATGATTATCTCGTAACATTCCGCAGAAATATGCGCAAGACCGTACATGACGATCCTGCATTCCGCGGCTATATCGAAAACAACTATCTGGTTGACGCCAGCTGCCCACGTTTCGGCAGTGGGGAAGGCAAGGGTGAACTACACGAATCCGTCCGCGGTACCGACCTCTATCTTCTGGTCGATGTCTGCAACCATAGCCTGACCTATTCTTTAAACGGCTATACCAACCATATGTCTCCCGATGACCATTATCAGGACTTAAAAAGAATGATTGCCGCCGTAGAAGGTAAGGCAAAGAGAATCAATGTCATTATGCCCTTCCTGTATGAAGGCCGTCAGCACAAAAGAAGCGGCCGTGAATCTTTGGACTGTGCCTATGCACTGACAGAGCTCGCTGAAATGGGCGTTACCAACTTTATCACCTTCGATGCGCACGACCCCAGAGTACAGAACGCAACCCCTCTGTGCGGCTTCGATAACTTTACCCCTCCGTATCAGTTCATGCGTGCCCTGCTCGACAACGTGCCGGATCTCATCATCGACAAGGATCATATGATGGTTATCAGCCCGGATGAAGGCGCACTCGACCGTACCACTTATTTTGCAAATGTGCTCGGCGTCAACATCGGTATGTTCTATAAGCGCCGCGATTACTCCGTAATCGTAAATGGCAAAAATCCCATCGTTGCACATGAATTCTTAGGAGATAATATTGACGGCAAGGATATTGTGATCGTCGATGATATGATTTCCTCCGGCGGAAGTATGCTTGATACCGCCCGTCAGTTAAAGGAAATGAATGCAAGACGTGTATTCATCTGTACGACCTTCGGTCTGTTCACAGACGGCATGGCTGCATTCGATGAAGCCTATGAAAAGGGATGGTTCGACAAGGTAATCACCACCAACCTCACCTACCAGATTCCCGAGCTGCTCTCCCGCCCTTACTACATCGAAGCGGACATGAGCAAGTTCCTGGCATCAATCATCGACTTCATGAACCACGATGTTTCCATGTCCAACGTCCTGACTCCTACCGAGAAGATCCGTACAATTCTGGAAAAATACAACAAGCGCGAGTCTTATTTATAAATTCCGTTATCAGACAGCTATACTGTCCGGTGTCTTTATAAAAGTGCAAAAAAGAATGTGCCTTGGCACATTCTCGTAGCGCGTTTTTATTTCATAGGATGCATTTTCCTATGAAATAAAAAGAGCGAACCACTGCAAGGTGCAGAATGGTTCGCTCTTTTTTGTTCATGACAATAGAATGCTCGCAGAGCGTGCATTCTATTGTTTGCTGTCAACTACGTTCCAAAATCAGTCAGAGTTTACTTCATCACCATCTCTGCATCTGCAGGAAGCTCAAACGGCAGTTTTCCGGGCTTTTGCTGATACCAGAACGCCACAGAGGTATAATCATCGTATCTCGGTCCTGTCCAGCCAAGGTTGTCCATTGTCATCTTAAAACTCTTCGAAAAATAAACCGGATCTTTTACATGGAAGCGGTAAAGCAAAAAGCGCTGCTGCTGGTTGTAAAACTCTTCGTTATCGCCAAGGATCGCATATAATCCGGTATACAATCCGGAGAAGGTCTGATATTTGTTCAAAATAATATCATTTCCGAACCCGTAAGATCCGCAGAAATAATCCTCCGTACCGGTATAATTCATGGAAGGGTATTTCGCACCATCAATATACATCTTGATCTCGCCTTCTACCCAGCAGGTGTTGTTGCCATTCATGCCGGAGGAAAAACATACACCGGCAAACATTCCGGGACCCTCAACGTTGTCCAGCACAGTATAGGAACGTCCTTTCTGCACCGGATGCTCCTGTCTGTAAACTGCATGGAAATATCCGCTGTCCTCCGGAATTTCCCCGTGCCAGCCGGAAATCATATAAAACAGCGTCTGCTTCTGCTCTCCTCTGTTTTCCATTGTAATTTTACAATGCTTGTAAAAAGGCATCTCCCAGTAGCTGTTATAGCCGCGTCCCGGTGCAGTCAGCATCGTCGCAGCATTCAATACAACATACTTTCCATCCCTGTCCTTGAAATTCTCATCATAAGCACATCCGAAAAATGCGGAAATCGGTGCTTCTACCGAAGGGAACTCCTCATTATCCCAATAGATTCTCATCACAAAGGAATGTCCCACATAGCCGGTAAACCAGATATGCGTAATCATACCCGGTCCGTCGGTATCGCATAAAACAACCGTTTCTCCCGGCTCAATGTCGATACAAGGACGCAATTTTTCGCAGTCCTTTGCATGCGTGCCGCCTTCTCTGGTTCCTGTTGGATTCTCTGCGGAAAACCCAAAACTCTCTCTCTGCCTGATCTGAAAAAGTGATGTCTCCATATCAAAATCTCCCTTTCGCTGCTCTTTTGTATTCCTTTTCCGTTTTACAGCTTATGCTTATTATACCTGATTTGCTCTTATCTGAAAAGGGATAACTTGCATTTCAAAATCGGAAATTTGCAGGAAAACAGCAAAATCTATCGTTTTAAAAAGGATACAGAAAACTCCTTTGCAAAACACCTCCGGACGAGTTATACTGAAAGAAAAACGGGAGTGTCATACATGGACCAGAATGAATCCAAAATGCAGATTGCAGTACTGATCGATTCAGAAAACGTCAGTTCCAGATATGCATCTATCATTTTTAATGAAATCGAAACCTACGGCTTTGCCACTTATCGCCGCATCTACGGTAACTGGACAAAAAATAACGGCTGGAGTGAAAATATTCTTCTGGAGAATTCCATCACACCGATTCAGCAGTTTAACTATACCTCGGGCAAAAATTCTTCCGACATGACGATGGTCATCGACGCGATGGACATCCTCTATTCCGGCAATGTAGACGGTTTCTGTCTCGTCACCAGCGACAGCGATTTTACCCGGCTCGCCATGCGCCTGCGGGAAGCCAATATGTACGTGATTGGTATGGGAGAATCCAAAACCCCTGCTGCCCTCACAAAAGCGTGCAACAAATTCATCCATCTGAATCTGATTTTTGAAGCAAGTGTTACCCTTTCCGAAAGTCAGACCGCCGAACTGCATGAAGACTTTTCCTCCGACCGCAGCGTCAAAGCGAATGCAGTCACCCCGATCGCCGATATCGAAGAAGCCATCATTTCTGTCATCAACGATAATGAAAACAAAGGGAAACTCACCTATATGGGAGAAATCGGCAGCCGTTTAAACAGCAAATTCACCGATTTCGATGTCCGCAACTACGGATATACCAAGCTCTTAACATTTATTCAGGACAAATGCGCCAAGCTCGAGCTGGTGAAAGAAAATTCCTCTTATTATGTGAAAGTCCGCGAAATAAACAATGTTTCCGAAATGCAGAAGGAAGTAACGGATCTCATTGAGAAAAGCGGCGGCAGTGTGGATAATCTCTCTGTCATCTACGACTGCCTGAAAAAGAAGCATCCGGACTTTGACCTAAAGGATTACGGCTACAGCCGCCTGTCCAGCTTCTTACGCAGCATGGGCAATATTTCCGTCCGTGGAAACGCTGTTACCCTAAAGGATGCAGCAAAGCAAAAGACTCGAAAAAAAACAAAACAATAGAATGCACGTTTCGCGGATCTTCTATTGTCATGACTAAAAACGTCCGGCAAAATGCCTTGGGAATTTTCCCATCTGCATTCTACCGGACGTTTTTCAGATCGTCTCAGGCTTCTTGAACGGATTCTGCGATCCGCTCTCTAATATAACTTTCCAGGAAATCCGCCGTCTTTTCAATCCCCATCCGGCTGCTGTTGATGCTCAGATCATAATTACGGGAATCTCCCCATTTTCCCTTTACGTAATAGTTGTGGTACATCTTACGCTGGCGATCCTGCTTTTCGATCATATTCTTCGCTTCTTTCTCCGTCAGGTTGTGAAGCTTCATAATACGTGCAGTCTTGACCGGAATATCACCCAGCACAAAAATCGTGATCAATCCCGGGGTTCCTGCAAGTTTTGTTTCCGAGCAGCGTCCTACAACGACAAAGGATTCTCCCTCATCTGCTTTTTTCTTCAGATACTCGAACTGCATCTGCGCGATATTTTCTTCTGCAGAGGTCGAATACTCCCTTACCCTTCTGGAAAACAGGATGTTTCTGGGCACTTCATCATAACGGTGCAGCGTTTTGGCGTCTACGTTTCTCTCCTGCGCAATAGATTCCAGAATATTGCTGTCGTACAAAGGCAGATCAAACCTTTTTGCCAGAGTCTCCGCAATCACATGACCGCCGCTTCCAAATTCCCGTCCTACAGAAATAATCAGCTGTTTCTTCATACACATACCCCTCCGTTACCCCTTATATTTTTCGTTTCGGAGAATTCAGTTTTGCCGCAGGCAAAAAACTCCCTCCGGCAAAACAGGATTCTGCTTTTAGAAATATCTCAGGAAAATGCAAACCATCGAAATTGAAATGACAATGATCGTCGCAGGTGCCGCATATTTACAGTAATATCCCCATCCAATCGGATAGCCTTGCTTAGTCGCGACGGAAATTCCAACAACGTTTGCAGATGCGCCAATCGGTGTTGCGCTGCCGCCGATATCGGTTCCCATGGAAAGTGTCCACGCCAGCGTACTCAAATCTATGCCCTGCAGCGCCGACAGCGTCTGGATGACCGGAATCATCGTCGCTGCAAACGGAATATTGTCAACAAATGCACTTGCAATTGCGGATATCCAGAGAATAATCGCGCACATCAGCATGCCGTTGGAGCCGCTCAATTTACTGATCAGACCGGCGATTTCTTCCAGTACGCCCGTCTGCTCCAATCCGCCGACTACAACAAACAGACCAATAAAGAATAAAAGCGTCTTATAGTCTACTTTGGAAAGCAGCTCTTTTGCATCCTTATACTGTGTCACAAGTGTCAAAATCGCAATAAACGTACCGATAAACGCAACGGTCAGCCCCGTCTGCGCATGGGTTACCAAAAGGACAACTGCCAGCAGGAAAATGACACAGCTCTTTGCAAACTCACCTTTATCTGTAATCGCTTCCTTCGGATCGGGATAAGAAGTAATCTGAACCGCTGCACCCTGTCCGGCCAGTTCCTTATGGAAGCATAAGTAAAAATAAATCACGATGACAATAAGCGATATCAGAGCGATAAAGCCGGTGTTGGAAATAAATTCACCGAAGGTATATCCCAGGGATGTGCCGATGATAATGTTGGGCGGATCTCCACACATCGTTGCCGAACCGCCAAGGTTCGCACAGAAAATTTCCGACAGAATAATCGGAACCGGATTACACTTGAGCGTCTGCGCCAGCTCCAGTGTAACTGCCGCCAAAAACAGGATGACCGTAATACTGTCGATGAACATCGCCAGTACAAAAGACATCAGCATAAACGTGATAAATACCGGAATCGTGCGATATTTTACCAGCTTTGCGATCTCCAGACAGAGCCAGCGGAAAAATCCTGCCTTTCCCATTCCCTCTACCATGATCATCATACCTAAAATGAAAATGATGGTAGACCAGTTAATTCCGGACGAAGATGCCTCTCCTTCCGCTGCCGTGTACCAGAAGCTTGCCTGAAAGATGCTTTTCACATTCAGCGTTTCCACAATCGCATCCTTACTGTGCATGCCCAGTCCAAGCACCAGTACGATCATCAAAAGTCCACAGCCAAGGGACACATACTGCCGCTCGATTTTGTCCATGACAATCAGGACAAACATCACTACGAAAATCAGAACTGCCAATATATGCGGTGCCATTTTCGTTCCCTCCTCTCATATTCTCTTTTGACATTATAATGCATTTTTCGAGGAAGCATAATTGATACTTTGCACAATAAATTCAGTCAAAATTCAGCATCTTTCCAGTTCTCTTAACATTCTTCTGGACAATTTGACATAGCACATCAACTCTGCATGAAACCTTCTCCGCTTCCAGAGCATGAACTGCCGTCTCTTTCCCTTCACTCCATCGGAACTGCAATCCCGATCAGCGTGTCCTCCGCCAACTGATAGGCAATCTCCTCTTTCCAGTTTAAATCAGCTGTTTTTTGTGAAAAGTGGAGCTTTAACATCGCCTGATCTTTTGGCGCAGAACCGGCGTTTTTCAATGCCGCCAAAAACAGCTGATATTCCGGATCCGTAATCAGGTACAGCTCTGTTATCTCCCCTGCGGTTTCGCCATAAAAATACCAGTCCTCAAATTCACAGTGCGGATTGAAAAAAACAAACGCATTGTCCGCCTGATAAAAACCGTGCCTGTCCTTTGCAGAAACTTTTTTCGCAGGCAGATTGTTAAAATCGTCTTCCGTATTTTGTGGTGAACCTGCATCTGTGCTGCCTGCTGCAGTCCCGTCAGATTCTGCCCAGGGGATATCGTTCCCACCCATAAGCTCCGGGACCAGGTCTTTCGCAGCCTCATACAAACGTCCAAAACGTTCCAGTTCCCTGCACAGCGGCAGCAACTCCTCGCCAAGCTCTGTCAAATGGAAACGAACATCGTCTGTCCGATGGGCTCTCTCCTGAAGCATCCCGAATACATCGGTATCCGACAAGTCTTCCATTCCTCCCGGCTTTCCGTCTGCGGACACAACGATTGCCGCCGTGCCCTCTTTTTCTGCGGACACCAGCCCGACAGCCTGCAGCATACAAAGCTCTGTCCCCACGCCCTGCTCGTCTTCGTCCATATATCCCGCCAACTGTTTTTCGGACATCGGCTCTTTTTTTAATAAAAATACGATCTGCAGGCGGCTGCCGCTCAAAAGCTTCGCCGCCTGCAAACCGGACTTCCATACGTTTTCTGTATTCATCCTGTAAGGCTTACCTCATCTGTATTTCTATCTCCGGCTGCGGTACGTCCAGACAGGAAAATCCGATCTGTACCTTGAACAGGTCGCCGTCCAGATAGATTTCAAACGTTCCCTTCTGCAGCGTCGTCAGGTTCTGTGCAATCGACAGTCCCAGTCCGCTGCCCTCCGTACTTCTGGAAATATCGCCTCGGATAAACCGTTCCGTCAGCTCCTCGGCACGGATGTTCAACGCCTGTGCGGAAATATTTTTCATTGTAAATACCGCGATTTCCCTATCCTCCTGTCTGACTCTGCGGATTTCCAGATAGACCCGCGTGCCTTCCAGCGCATACTTGCAAACATTGGAAAACAAATTCTCCACCACGCGCCAGATTCTTCTCGGATCGGCTTCGATATAAACCGGCTCCGGCGGCAAACTGACGATCATTTCCAGGCATTTTTCCTTTAATTTGTCATCGAACTCCCCGCAGGTCTGCTTGACGAGTTCCTTGAAATCCAGTCGCTCCATCTGCAAAGAAATATTGCCGGACGTGATCTTGGATGCTTCCACCAGATCGTCCGTCAGCTGCTTCAAGCGCTGGGACTTCGCATCCAACACCTGTATATAGCCTTTCGCGCGCTCGTTGTCGATCTGCTCGCGCTTTAACAGGTTCACAAAGTTGATAATCGACGTCAGCGGCGTTTTGATATCATGGGAAACATTCGTAATCAGATCGGCTTTTAACCGTTCGTCCTTCATGCTCTTTTCAACCGCCGTCTTGATGCCGTCTCCGATGCCGTTGACCGCTTCCGCCAGTTCCCGGTTTTCTCCGTGCATGCCGGAAAGATCGACCTTCAGATCCAGATCGCCGTGTCCCAATCGAACCGCAGTGTCCACAATCTGCTGCTGATCCTTTTTCGAGCTGTACAGCATCAGAATCGCAATGATATCGATTACAGCCGCGATCAGAATCCCTACAACACCGCAGCCGCCCAGAATCAGGTTGCCCGCAAGCAACAGTAAAAACGGAAGCAGACTCCTGACCAGAATGTGCCCGTTGTCATAAAGGTGCAGCACGCCGTTCCCAATCCGACTGAAAATCAGCCGCAGCATGGAATTGCTCCACAGTGTATGCGCTCTCGCCCGTCTGACAAGACTCAAATAGAAAAACAAAAACACATCGTCCAGTAAAAAGGCAACAACACCCACTGCAAACGGGAACCACACCGCATGCGTCACATCCGTCAACGCCGTCTGCGCAAGCAGATACAAAAGCCAGCTGACGCCAAGGATCATACCTATCATCAAAATTCCTGCCGCCACAAACGGCTCCGTCAGCACCGTGTCCCGAATCCTTAATTCAATCTGATAACCGCCGCCCTCTTTGCGGACACGCCCTTCATACCGAGTTACCCGAAGCAGCAGCCAGACAGAAACCACCAGAAATAACATGCCGACTGCAGCCAGATAACCATAATAAGGAACGACTCTGTGGTACGCCGCACGCGCGGTTGCAAAGCCGTCCTGTGCCGGATACGTCGTATCAACTGCCAGCCATACCCGCGTATTATCGCCAAAGGCATACTGATAGGAGGACAGCTCCTGTCTAAGCTCCTCCGCAGCAATCTCCGTATTCGTCAAAAGCTCCGCCCGATCCGCATTATAGCACAGATATCTGCCATATTCTTCAAATTGTCTCGTGATTTCGTCTAATTTTTTATCTGAAAAATCGTCCTTCAGATTCGTATAATAATGGACTTCGCCATCCTGATCCATCCGGTAACAATATCGGATATTTGACGCGTCCAGACCGTAACTGTCTTTGTACGCCGAATATTCGGAAAAATTATAAAAAAGTTCCTTCGATGTCGTCTTTAAATCGTCCCGCAGCTGAATGTATTCGTCTGTGTCGGACGCATATTGCGCCAGGTCCTTTCCCTCTGCAGACAGATACCGGGGCACCAAAAGATCCAGCTCCATCCCATCTGCATCCGAATAATTCAGTCCCAGCTCCTCGCACTTTTTCTGATATTCTTCCCGGCTGGACGGAAGCTCCTGAATCATCTGCATCGAAAGCGACTGCTTCTGCCGTTTCTGATCCAACTTCTGCAACACATTCAGGGTTGCCGTTTCCCCGTTCCAGTCGTTCCCGCTCAGCCCCTCCTGACCGGAAAAAACGCTGGAATCCCCTTTAAAATAAGCGTCCAGCTGTGCCTTCGTCGCAAAAACCTTTTCCGTCACGAAGCCATAATTTCCCCATTTGACCAGATCATCCAGATAAAAAGACGCCGTTGCCGTCGTATCACGGACATCTTCCTGCCTGTGGGCAAATTCCGCGATATCGATCTGCTTTTGTCCGTTATAAGTTCCGTCCGTTTCCAACTGGCTTCGGATGACAGAAAGCCGCGTCACTCCCCGGATTTCTTCGGACAGAATGTCCGTGAACAGATCGGAATTTTCAAACGAATTACTGTTTTCAAGCAGATTGATCTGCTGTTCATACAGCCTGCCATTTCTCTCCACGCTGACCGAACTATTGCAGGCAAGCCCGACAAAAATTGCCGCAAAAGCCGCTGCCAGCACTTTCTGAAAAATGAGCAGCACTCTTCTGTCCTTCTTTCCAATGACCCATTTCTTTTTCATGAGCCCGTACTCCTTTCCGGCTTTTTTCGTCACGGCTGCTTCTCGATCTTGTATCCGACACCCCAGACAACCTTCAGATAACGTGGCTCCTTCGGGTTAATCTCAATCTTTTCCCGGATGTGCCGGATATGGACAGCCACTGTATTGTCCGCACCGATTGCCTCTTCTTCCCAGATGCTTTCATAGATCTGATTAATCGAAAAAACACGCCCCTGATTGCGCACCAGAAGCAACAGAATATTGTATTCAATCGGTGTCAGCTTGACTGGCTCTCCGTCCACCGTAACCTCTTTGGTCTCGTCGTTGATCACGAGTCCGCCAGCGCGGAACACTGCATTATTGTCCGTGTTTAAATTTCCCAGCTTCGTGTAGCGGCGCAGCTGCGACTTCACCCGCGCAACGAGCTCAAGCGGATTAAACGGTTTTGTCACATAGTCATCCGCGCCGATGTTCAGCCCCAGAATCTTGTCCGCGTCCTCGGATTTTGCCGACAGGATAATGATCGGAATGCTGCTGTATTCCCGAATTTTGAGCGTCGCATGGATTCCGTCCAGCTTCGGCATCATAATATCGATAATCAAAAGCTGAATGTCGTTTTCTTTTAACGCCCGGATCGCCTGCTCCCCGTCATATGCCTTGATGACATTGTAACCCTCCTGCGCCAGATAAATTTCGATTGCTTCCACAATCTCTTTATCATCGTCACATACCAGAATATTTGTCATAATACCCTCCATTTTCTGCTTTCTCTCTATTAAACCAGAAAAATCTGAATCTGCTGTCCGGGATATTCTTAATATTTTATAAAGATTTTACCGACAGCAGCCTCTTTCGCGCGCATTCTATTGCTTCAGCATCAGAAACGCCGCCAGATTTCCGCGTTTTCCCTTGCTCGCCCGATGAGAAAACAGATAGCTCGGATTGCAGCAGGTGCAGATGTCCGTCATCGACAGATGCTCCTTTAAAATCCCTGCGTCAAGCAAAATTGCTTCATTAGCACGCCACAGGTCCAGCTGATATTTTCCATTGACCTTTTCGGTCAGTATATTTTTCAGGGAAACGTCCTGATATCTCTCCTGAGAAAAGAGCTTTTCAAAAGGTTCTGCCACATCTTTTCCGACTTCATAGCAGTCCTGACAGATCGACGGCCCAATCGCCGCAAAAATATCCTCCGGACGGCTTCCATACGCCTCGCGCATCGCTTCGACCGTCTTTTTTCCCATCTCACCGACTGTCCCACGCCACCCGGAATGAGAACAGCCGATCGCATGATGCACAGGATCGACAAACAAAAGCGGCACGCAGTCCGCATAAAACGTGCCAAGTATCAGCCCGGGCACGTTTGTGATCAGCCCGTCCACATCCCGATAATCTTTTTCTTTCGTCACGCCCTTTCCTGCATCCTCTTTTTCCACACGGCGGATGTTTGTCGTATGGGTCTGATCGGAGCAGACGAACGCGTCCGAAGTTGTCCCGAACACGCCTGCCGCCCGCCGGAAATTTTCATCCACCGCCTCCCGGTTCGTATCCCGCGCATAGCTGAAATTGAAAGAAGCACAGTCCCCGGTGCTGACACCGCCGAACCTGCTGGTGACCATATGAGTCACTATATTTAACCGTTCTAGCGCCGGAAAGGTGAGATATTCCACCTCTCCGCTTTTGTGAATTTCCATACCCGGATAACCCGTCTTTTTCCGGATCAGATCTTTTTTTGCTATCTTCGTCTCCTGCTGTTCCACGTCCCTGCCCTCCTGTATTCAAATGCGTTTTGAATCCACTGGATCTCTTTTCTGCAGACCGCCACCACGTCAAAGCGGATCTGTACATCCCCCTCTACAGGATGCTTCCACAGATACCAGTCTGCGCAACGGCAGATTTTTTCCTGCTTTGCGCTCCCAACCGCCTCCAACGCTGTCCCAAATCGGTCGTCGTTCCGATATTTTACTTCAAAAAAAACAAGGCAGCCCCGGTGAAACCCGATGATATCGATTTCTCCCCTGCTGCACCTGTAATTACGCTCCAGAATGTTTACTCCGCTGCGCATCAGATAAGCTGTCACTGCTTCCTCCCAGAAAGCGCCCGCCTGTCTTTTATTCATTTAACCTTCTTTCACAAAATGACCGATGAAGCTTCTGCGGTGAATCGCCGTCGGTCCCATGGTCTGCAGTGCCTCGATATGCTCTTTTGATCCATACCCTTTATTGCGTGCAAATCCGTAGCCCGGAAAAACTTCCTCATACTGCTCCATCATCCGGTCCCTCGTCACCTTCGCTACAATGCTCGCTGCAGCAATGGATACGCTTTTTGCATCTCCCTTGATGATCGGAACCTGTTGAATTGCCACCTGCGGAATCCTTACCGCATCGTTTAGCAGAACTGCAGGCTGAGGATTCAGCTTTTCAATCGCCTGACGCATCGCTTCGTAGGTCGCCTGCAGGATGTTGATCTCATCGATTCGCTGTGGGCTGACAATCCCGATTCCCACCGTCACTGCGTGCTCCAAAATGACGTCATATAACTGTTCCCTTTTTTCTGCAGAAAGCTGCTTGGAATCGTTCAGATACAAAATTTCGCAGTTCTTCGGCAAAATAACCGCGCCTGCAACAACCGGTCCCGCCAGCGGTCCCCTTCCAACCTCGTCAATGCCGCAGATCAGGCCTTCGTTTTCATAGTCCCGTTCATACTGCTGCAGCTGATAAATCCGCGCCGTTTCCTTTTCCAGCGTCTCCCGCTGCTTTTCCGAACGCCGGATCAGCGCCTGCACACCGCTTCTTGTGTCTTCCCGATAGGTTTGTTCCAGATTCTCCAACAGGCCTGCCGCAGACTCTGCCTCTGTCCGCATGGAGGCTTTCTTCAAGCGCTCTCCGGCTTCTGCAAACCGCGCTTTAATTTCCCCGATTTTTTCCATATCAGATGTCCCTTACTGGTGTTTTAACACTCCAAATTTATGAAACGGCCAGATTCTGACCCACGCTTTTCCGATAATCTGATCCCGGTGGATATTTCCGACGCTCGGCTCCCGGCTGTCCGAGCTGTTGTTTCGATTATCGCCCAGCACAAAATATTCGTCCTCGCCGAGGGTAATCGGCTCGCCTGCGCGCCCCGGTGACAGCATCACTTCCTTGCCGTAGCCTTCCTCCAGCACCTGTCCGTCAATGTAAATCGTTCCGTCCGTGCCGATCTGAACCGTTTCGCCTGGCAGACCGATAATCCGCTTAATGTAGTAAACATTTTCATCGTACTGAAATGGGAACACGATAATGTCAAAGCGCTGCGGATCCTTGAAACGATACGAAATCTTGTCTACGATCAGGTTATCGTTATTGCTCAGTGTCGGCTCCATCGAGCTTCCGTTGACCTCCGTGCGCTGTCCGACAAATGTGATCACCAGCCAGGTGATACCCAGGACAACTACGATATATAAAAGCGTGCTTCCGATTTCTTTCAGGATTGCTTTTCCACTCATGGCTTACGCCTCCTTTTTCGGCAATTCCAGCGTCATGCGGCCGAGCCTGCCGCTGCGAAAATCATCCAGAACGAGAGCCGCGCCCTTTTCATATTCCGGCTCGCCGCCCTTTTTCAGACAACCGCGGGACTTGCAGACTGCTTCCAGAAGGGCGAGGGCCGAATGGAGGGACGCCTGTACGTCGCCATCTGCGCCTGCTGTATCCAGTGTCAGCTGATACCGCTTTTCCAACGCCTCCGGGTAATTCTCCCCAATAAACACAAGCAGGGAAAGTGCCATTTCTTCGCGGTTTAAGATTTCATCGTTCATCGAGCCGATCAGTGCGAGGCGTTCTCCCACCGCCTGATCTTCGAATTTCGGCCACAGGATGCCGGGCGTATCCAAAAGCTCCAGACCCTTGTTCAGGCGAATCCACTGCTTGCCCTTCGTTACGCCGGGCTTGTTTCCGGTTTTCGCGCACGCCTTTCCTGCGAAGCTATTGATAAACGTCGATTTTCCTACGTTTGGAATTCCTGCCACCATCGCACGCACCGGACGGTTCAAAATACCGCGTTTGCGGTCGCGCTCGATCTTTTCCCGGCAGGCTTCCTGAACCTTTCCCTGAATCGCTTTCATCCCGGCGCCGCTTCTGGCGTTGATTTCCAGTACAGCAAAGCCAAGACTTTCAAAATATGCCGTCCAGGCGCGGTTTGCAGCCGGATCGGACAGATCGGATTTATTCAATAAAATCAGGCGTGCCTTGTTTTTCCCCATCTCGTCGATATCAGGATTGCGGCTCGATTGCGGACATCTGGCGTCCACCAATTCGATAATCAAGTCGATCAGCTTGATATCTTCCTGCATCGCGCGGCGCGCTTTCGTCATATGTCCGGGATACCACTGGTATACCATAGTTTTCTTTCCTTTTCTGTAACTGTGAGGGTACTGAACAGTTACCCTTTTCTTTATAATATTCTGTGTGATTTTCAGTGAATCAGCCCCCAGCCATCCGTGCCGTTTCCGAAATGGAACCACGCCTCGCCGACGATCGTGCTGCGCAGCACCGGACCGACATTGGCGGAACGACTGTCCTCACTGTTATTACAATTATCGCCGAGCACGAAATATTCGTCCCTGCCCAGCTTGATTTCATTCTCTGCAATACCGGCTGACGCGATCAGATCCATCTCTTCATTTTCCTGCGCCTTACCGTCTATATATAAAATGCCGTTCTGAATCAGGACGGTCTGCCCCGGAACCGCTACAACACGCTTCACATAATAGTGGGCATTCTGATTACCGTTTGGCAAAAATACAACCACATCCCCTGTCTGTGGAGAAAAGAAACGGTACTTTAAGCGGTTAACCAAAATTCCCTGTCCGTTCGTCAGCCCCGGCTCCATGGAAACGCCGATCATGTTCGTGCGCAGTCCGACCGCCCAGATCACCATAAACGCCAGAAAAACTGCCAGTACAGACAGCACAATCCAACTGAACACCTCTTTGACCGCCTGCATGCTGAGCCCTTTTTTCTTCCGGTAAAACTGCAGTCCACGCTGTCTTCTTCTCATACAAATCTCCATTCCGCAGCCGCCGTTTCGTCCTGCAGACATCCTAAAAAGCAAAAAAGGGGCTGCCGTTACTGGTGCCCCTCTCTTCGCAATTCTTATTTTACAACTTCTTTGACCTTTGCGCTCTTGCCGACTCTGTCTCTTAAGTAGTTCAGCTTTGCTCTTCTTACTTTACCCTTACGAACAACTTCTACCTTCTCAACGTTGGGAGAATGTAAAGGCCAGGTCTTTTCAACGCCGACGCCGTTGGAGCTCTTTCTTACGGTAAAGGTTGCACGGTTGCTGCCGCCCTGTTTCTTTAAAACAACACCTTCGAATACCTGAACTCTCTCACGGTTGCCTTCCTTGATCTTACCATATACTCTTACGGTATCGCCTGTCTCAAATGCAGGTACTTCAGCTTTCAGCTGAGCAGCTTCGATCTCTCTGATAATTTCGTTCATTGCTTTTCCTCCTGATTTCTGGATGTTCTTAATACGATTCCCGTAACAGAGGACCATCTCCTTTTTTCGCAACATTTGCAGTATAACATAGCTTTCTCAAATATGCAAGGTTTTTCTTCCTAATAAGAAAAATACCACCCGGTTTTACCGCCGCGCCTAGGATACCCAGAAAACGCTCCCCGGTGCAAAGCGCATGCCGGATTTTTTCTGCAGTGCAGCGGAAATTTCGTTTTCCACGAATACATGCGCATAGGGCACATGACCTGCCGCAAGCTCCCGCCGGATCATTTCAGCCTCCAGGAGACTCCCGATTCCTCTTTTCCGGAAGGGCTCCAGCACTTCCAGCATTCCCATGCCGCCGTCGTTGTGCACGCCTGCAAAGCCTGCTAGCTCCCCATCCAGAAATGCACCGATCATCTGACGCGATGCGATCCGTTCTCTGATGTAGGCTTCATCATGATAAAGATGATAATGTGCCTCTACGTTTGCCGCATACGTTTCGTCCAGCTCCCGGATTTCAACGGCTTCGTCCGGCTCCGGAAGGTCAGGCGCTTTTTTTTTCGGATAAATCACCTGATAGCATTCATTGAAATTTTTTAACCCGAAACGCTCTAAAATGCTCGTCAGCACAAATTTCTGATGACAGACATAGACCGCACCGGTCGGGTCCGTCAAAGACAGCAGCCGTTCTCCTGCGTCCTTTGTTTTGGCAGTGATCCGATACACACCGCCTGACCTGTCCTTTGTCAGCACGCCGTCCTCCCGGACTGCCAGGATGTCAGCTTTGCCTCTCCGGATATCCTCAATCATGTCCATGTGAAGCATTTTATCTTTTAACAAATATTCCAGCGCACGTCCGGGCAAATCGTACTTTTCATATAAATCCGGTCGCCGAGCTTTCGTCCGCTCCTCAGACTTTTCCAGGCGCCATTTGTCTATCCTTGCATGGTCGCCGGAAAGCAGGATATCCGGAACCTTTTTGCCCTCCCAGACCTCCGGTCGGGTGTACTGGGGATATTCCAGCAGATTCTCCTGAAAGCTTTCTGTCACGCCGGAATCCTCATTTTTTAAAACACCGGGAACCATCCGGGAAATCGCGTCGATCATCACCATCGCCGGAAGCTCTCCTCCGGTCAGCACATAATCACCGATGGAAACCGGGTCTGTCACGATCTCTTCGATCACGCGCTCGTCGATTCCTTCATAATGCCCACACAGAAAAATCAGCTCTTCCTCCTGTGCAAGCTCCTTTGCCATCTCCTGGGAAAAGGTTTTGCCCTGTGGGCTCATAAACAGCACCCGCACTGTTTTTTTGCCCTCTGCAGGCTTTGCAACCGCTTTCCAGGCGTCGTAAACCGGCTGTGCCTGCATCAGCATGCCCGCACCGCCGCCGTAAGGGTAATCGTCCACCTTATTGTGCTTATCCTGCGTGTAATCGCGGATATTGACCGCATGGATTCCGATCAGTCCTTTTTGGATCGCCCGTCCTAAAATGCTCGTCTGCAGTCCGTTTTCCACCATTTCCGGAAACAATGTCAAAATATGAAACTGCATTTTTTCGTCAGTCCTCCAGCAATCCGTCCAGGATATGGATTTTCATCCGTCCTGCTTCCACATCGACATCCAGCACACATTCCTTGATTGCAGGCAAAAGCAGCTGTCTGCCATCCTTTAACCGAATCTGATAAACATCATTTGCGCCGGTTTCAATGACATCCTCTAAGGTTCCAAGCTCCTGCTCCTGTTCATCCAATACCTTCACGCCGATCAGATCTGCGATAAAATACTCGTCCTTCTGTAGGCGTACCGCATTTTCCCGTGTCACATACAGGCTCTTTCTCCGGTATTTTTCCGCCTCGTCTATCGTATCGATTCCACGGAATTTCAAAATGGCGAATTGCTTGAAAAATTTCACGCTCTCGATTTCCAGAATCCGGTTTTCCTTTCCCGTATCCAGAATCACTTCTTTTAACTTCTTAAAACGGCGCACATCATCTGTCGTCGGAAAAATCTTGACCTCCCCGTGCACACCGTGTGTGGAAGCAATCACTCCCACCTGCAGTCTTTCTTCCATATAACCTCTCATTTCACAAACAGCGCCTTGCTTTTGCAAGACGCTGTCCATTTCAGATGTCAGATGATATCCACATCCACTTTTTTATTATCTTCCATCGCCGCAGCCTTTACCACAGTGCGAATTGCCTTAGCAATACGGCCCTGTTTACCGATTACCTTGCCCATATCGGAGGGTGCAACATGAAGTTCAACCGTCAGGCTTCTGCCGTTTTCCTTTTCGGAGACGCTCACTTCATCCGGATGATCCACAAGTGCCTTTGCGATCACTTCCACCAAATCTTTCATAATCCACCTCCATAAGCCTGCTACAGTCAGCCCCACAGCTACTGCTCGTTTGCGTAACCGTCTGCTTTACAGAGCTGTCTTATTTCTCGATTCCTGCTGCCTTGAAGATCTTGCCTACGATTTCGGTGGGCTGAGCGCCATTGTTGAGCCACTTTTTAGCCAGCTCTTCGTTTACCTTGAAAGTGCTGGGATCTGTATTCGGATCGTATGTGCCGATCTCTTCGATGAAACGACCATCTCTGGGAGATCTGGAATCTGCTACGATGATTCTGTAAATCGGGTTCTTCTTGTATCCCATTCTTCTTAATCTGATCTTTACTGCCATTTTTCTTACCTCCAAATGAAATATAAATATGTTTTCTTGTGTGCGATCTGCACTATTTATCAGAAAGGAAGTCTGAACTTACCTTTTCTTGCACCTTTGCCTCCCAGCATTCCCGGGAACTGCTTCATCATTTTCTGACTCTGCTCAAACTGCTTGATAAATCGATTGACTACGCTGATGTCCACCCCTGCGCCTCGTGCAATACGGTGCTTGCGGCTGGGATTTAAAAGCTTGGGATTGCGGCGTTCCTGGGGCGTCATGCTCAGCACGATCGCTTCCATTCTTGCCAGCTGTTTTTCATCGATCATCGATTCGATATCGCCCATCTTCGAACCCATGCCGGGCATCATGCTCAGGATACCGGACAGCCCGCCCATGTTGCGCATCTGCTTCATGCTTTCCAGGTAGTCCTCAAAATCGAACTTGCCCTTCTTCATGCGCGCCGCCATCTCTTTTTCCTTGCCAGCGTCAATATCGAGGTTCGCCGAAGCTTTTTCAATCAGGGTGAGCACATCGCCCATTCCCAGAATTCGGCTCGCCATACGGTCGGGATAAAACTGTTCCAGATCGGAAAGCTTCTCTCCCATACCAACATATAAAATCGGCTTGCCGGTAACGGCTTTAATGGAAAGCGCCGCACCGCCTCTTGTGTCACCGTCCATCTTGGACAGGATCACGCCGTCGATTCCTACTTTTTCATCAAATTCCTTCGCCACATTGACCGCATCCTGACCGGTCATGGCATCCACTACCAGAAGTGTCTGATGGACCGTCACTGCCTGCTTGATCTTCTGCAGCTCCTCCATCATGCCCTCATCGATATGCAGGCGACCCGCAGTATCCAGAATCACGACATTATTGCCGTTTTTCTCTGCATGCTCCATCGCCGCTTTTGCGATGTCAACCGGGCTGTGGCTCGTGCCCATGGAAAAGACTTCCACCTGCTGTTTCTCGCCGTTGATCTGCAACTGTTCAATCGCTGCCGGACGGTAAATGTCACAGGCTACAAGCAGTGGCTTTTTGCCTTTTAATTTAAACTTGCCTGCCAGCTTCGCAGTCGTTGTCGTCTTACCTGCACCCTGCAGACCGCACATCATAATCACGGTTGTCGCTTTGCCGGGCTGGAACTGTAATTCCTGTGTCTCGGAACCCATCAGGGAAGTCATCTCTTCGTTTACGATCTTGATGACCATCTGACCGGGATTTAATCCGTTCATGACGTCCTGACCGATCGCCCGTTCTTCCACAGACTTGACGAACTGCTTGACAACCTTGAAGTTTACATCCGCTTCCAGCAGTGCCATCTTGACTTCCTTGAGCGCAACTTTGACGTCCGCCTCTGTCAGTCTGCCTTTGCTGCGCAGATCCTTAAACACATCCTGCAGTTTATCGGTTAAGCTCTCAAATGCCATTCAAATCCTCTCCCGCGATCCGTTACAGTTCTTCTAAAATCTGTCCCGCCAGTTCTCTGACCTGCGTCTCCGTGCTGATCTGTTCGATCTTCTCTACGGTGTGCTTGACTTTCTGAAATCTCGCAATCAGGTGCAGCCGCTCTTCATAGCTCTGAAGCGTCCGGTCGCATCTGCGGACAAGATCGTGTACGCCCTGTCTGCTGATCCCCTGTTCCTCTGCGATCTCACTCAGGGACATGTCGTTTAATACCACATCCTCATAGATCTTTCGCTGATGCTCGGTCAGCAGTTCGCCGTAAAAGTCATACAGCATACCCTGTTCTACGATTTTTTCCATATTGCGTCCTCACCTGTGCTATCATACCCGAAAAAAAAAGGTGTGTCAAGTAAAAAATCTTGACACACGCAAAAATTTTCAGACCTGCATGACACGACCGATGAACTCCTTCACACGGGCATTCGGGTTTCCAAACACTTCCTCCGGCGTACCCTCCTGGCAGACCAGACCTTTTTCCATGAAAATCACGCGATCCGAAAGCTCTTTGGCAAACTGCATCTCGTGTGTAACGATCACCATGGTCATGTGCTCGTCTGCCAGCTGCCGGATGACACGCAGCACCTCTCCGGTCAGCTCCGGGTCAAGCGCCGAGGTCGGCTCGTCAAAAAATAAAACCTTTGGCTGCAGGGCAAGCGCTCTGGCAATCGATACTCTCTGCTGCTGTCCACCGGAAAGCTGATAGGGATAGGCATCTGCCTTATCCGACAGCCCCAGCTGTTTTAACAGCTTCCATGCGCGTTCTTTTGCTTCTTCTTTGGAAACACCATCTACGCAGACTGGTGCATCGATGATATTTTTCATCACTGTATAATGCGGAAACAGGTTGAAATTCTGGAACACCAGGCCGAAATTTTTCCGGATTTCCTTTAATTGCTTCTTATTTGCATAGACACATTTTCCGTTTTCTTCCCACGCAGCCTTTTCTCCGAGAAAAGAAAGCTCGCCGCCATCCATTTTTTCCAGCATGGTCACACAACGCAACAGTGTCGATTTGCCGGAGCCGGACGGACCGATCACCGATACGACTTCTCCCTTATGGACGGAAAGAGAAATATCCTTTAAGACCTCCAGCTCCCCAAATGTTTTTTTTATATGATTCATTTCCAGATAAATCTGATTCATTGTAACTTCGTACCTTTCCTGAATTTCCGTCTGACTGCAGAAATAAAGCTTCGCTCCTCTAACTATCTCTCTGGCGTCCTGCATTATCCGCGGTAATAATTTAACTTCTTTTCCACATGCTCCATAACAACTGCAACGACCAGATTAAAAATGTAATAAAATACTCCTGCTGCCATCAGTGGCATTACAGAAGCCTGTGCCGCTGCAATCTGCTTTGCAATCGTAAACATCTCCGTTACTGTCAGCACAAAGGCCAGGGATGTATCCTTTACCAGCGTGATCATTTCGTTGGTTACTGCCGGAAGCACCCGCTTGATGACCTGCGGCAAAATAATCCGGAAAAACGTCTGAACGCGGCTGTATCCTAATACTTTTGCTGCCTCATATCCGGAACCTTTTTGCTCTCCCAGACCTCCGGTCGGGTGTACTGGGGATATTCCAGCAGATTCTCCTGAAAGCTTTCTGTCACGCCGGAATCCTCATTTTTTAAAACACCGGGAACCATCCGGGAAATTGCGTCGATTTATCCCTGCCCGAAATCCGACCTCAAACATACGCTTCCATGGCATATATTTCGATTTCTCGCTGGCATACTTTACATATATTTTGGGCTTCTTTTCATAAAGATGATTCAGGATTCTGGATATCAGTGTCAGTCCTACTTCATCCGCTCCCGGATACATCAAAACCTTATGAGAAATTCCCAAGCGGTCTTTATGCAAAACTTCCCCTGCTTTATGAATCTGCGCACCATAAATTTCATAATAATCAGGTTCCTCATCACTGCTGGAATAATTCGGGCAACGCATAACTACCTGAAATCCATAAATGACCATTTCAGGATTTCTTTTACGGATGTCTTTCAATACAGTCAACCGTTTTTGCAGACTTTCTTCTGTATCGCAATGTATTCTGGATGGAACCAGACCTCCATACAGAAGCATATCCACTGAAAATACAAGACCATCTGCATCTGCACATTCTTTTTCTGTTTTCTCATCCTTTCTATCAATATTATCAACTTGCCTTATTTTCTTTTTCCTTTATAATAGGAAGAAAGCAATATATCATTATATGTACGAAACGGAGTGCACCATGAAAAAGAAAAAACAAAATTACAGCCAGCTTCATTATGAACAGGAACTGGCTGCCCAAAAACGGCGTTCCAAAAAACATCCCGAACCTGTCCCTGAAATTATTCCGGGCAAAGAAGATCCCCAAACAGGCATTCTGTTTTTCCTGCGCAGAATCTTATTTCCGAATCTGACAGATCTTCTATTAAATAACCTGCTATTTTTTCTAACTGTTCTTCCCTTACTTCTCCTGACTGAACTCACCCTTCATACCGGAGGATTGATTTTTCTGGCCGGAGCATGGCTTTTTTCACCGATTGCAGCTGCCGGAATGGCTGCTCTGTATCACCGCTGCTGTGAATATACCAGAAGAATCGCTCCTTCTGTGCGCATTGCCTTTGTCTCATTTTTTATTCACAATTTAAAGGCATCCATTCTTCCCGGTCTGATTTCCGGTTTTTTATGGATTCTCTGCGGAATATATATAATAGGCGGAAACAGGCAAAAATCCACTTCCACATTGCTCTATTACTTACTGATAGTGCTAATTTTATTTTTAGTCAGCTGCTACACCACCATGCTCTTACTTCAGGTTGCTTTATTCCGGCTTCCCGTCAAAGCTGTCTTAAAAAATGCTGTTCTTCTGATTCCCTCCTGTGGCTTCAGATGTATCATTCCTGCATTGCTTCAACTGGGTTTTATATTGATTCTGTCATCCAATCTCTGGCTTGGCCTGCTTTTCTTTTTCCTGGGTATTCCGGGAATTATCTCAACAATCACCACTCATCTTCTCTGGCCAAGGCTGCAGCAGATTCTTTTGAAAGAAGAATAATTCCCTCATCCAAAAAACGGTCACTTTTCCTTTTATGAAAAGTGACCGTTTTTATGAGTATCCTATTTCCTTTTTTTCAAAATATCCGGCATCATCATTCCCATTAAAATTTCCGAAACAGTCCAACCTGTTTCACAGGCATAAGCTGCCCATCCCACATCGTGCGGCGCCGCATATGCCTCTTTCAGATCCATGTCAAATGCTCTGCACCAGGCTCCATCCAAATGTGTCCTGTCACTGAACATCTGCGTTTTTAAGCAAAAAATCACTGAATCCTTCCATAGTTCATGAAACCATCTGTCACCGGTTGCTTCATATGCAAAGGCAAATCCCATCGGAAGCCAGTTGCTGGAATATAACAAATCGGCCACCGGATCTCCATTCTCCGTCAATACAGAACATTCTTCTCTGGATTCTCTTGAAAAAGCAGCCCGATATCCGGTATCCCACTCTCGATATCCTCCAAAGGGATGTCGCACCTTCTGCAAATCCTCCGCAACGCGATATAGCATTTGCCTGTGCTTTTCCTCCCCCGTGGATTGATACAAAACTGCAAGCGGCAAGATCAGTCTGCACATTTCTTCCGTCTCGCTTTGTTCTCTGGCCGTTTCCGGATAAAGCTCCATCATGCGCTCCAGCCCTTTTTGCGCCACTTCTGTATATTGTCTCTTTCCGCTCGCCCTTCCTGCCAGCAAAAGTGCCGCATGATAATAGGCATTATAGTGAGCAGAAGGAAGTCCGTGTTCCTCTTGTCTCAGCCTATCCATTTCCATTTCTGTCAGATCGTAGTTATCCGTTCTGAAGATCCGCAATCCATCTTTTGCAGTCGTGCGGATTAAAAAATCCATTGCGCGACAGATATCTTCCACATGAGAACAATTTCCCATATACAAAGCATCATACAATCCAGGCAGCAACGCTCTCGCCACATCATCCTGATAACATACATTCCATGAGTTGGTGCACCATCGCACCATACCATCGAGCCGCCCGCCTCTGATAAACATAGGACCGTAAACAATTTTTTCCATCTTACCGGCCAATGCTGCATATTCTTTTTCCCCGCTTAAATATGCATACATTTTAAATGCCCCTGCGCTCTCTCCCGTGCAGTCTGTTCTGACCCCATCCAATACCGTATATTTTCCATCTGAATCAATATTATGCGCAATCCCTTCCTTGATTCCGCCGTTTCCTTCATCGACCAGAAATCGCTCTAACCAGCGCACTCCTTTTTCAATCGCTTCTTTTCTGCAATGTTCAAATTTTTCAGAATCCTCTAAATTTTCCATTGTCCCATAATGTACGATTGACGCCGGATAAAAATCAGGTTCTTTCCCCGTGATCCATTGTGCAAGATATTGAATAAAAGCTTTCCATTTCACACTTGGCGAAAATCTTGCTTCATTAAAACTGCGCAATATAAATCCTGCCCATAAAATATTTTTTCCGACTTTCCATACCCCCGGCTTTCCATTTTTAAGGATTTCCTCTTCTGACATCTTTGTATGCGTATGCGCTATAATGTGTTCCTGATAGATAAAAACAGGTTCAATTTCTTCCGCATGAAATTCCGGCACACACATCCGGTTTGCTTCATCATCCAAAAGATCTCCAGTACAAAATCCCGGGATTTTTTCTTCAGAGGGCTCAAGATAAATCATCCTGCTTTTAGTACTGTCTGTTGGTTCTCCACATAAAATATCCTGAAATCCCCGAATTGCCTGCAGAAAAATTTTTTTCCCTTTTCCCGCTTCTTTCTCCAGCTTTTCCCGAAATCTTGCTTCCAGATAAGCGCCGCTTTCTTCCGGCAAAATACAAAACGAATCGTAGTCCTCCAAATTAACAGTCAATACTTTTTGAAATTCAATACATTCTGTTTCTGCGCCGCAGCTTTCTAACACATCCACAAAATCACATTTTGAATCCGATACGATCAATGTCTTCATATACCGCTATCCTCTCCTGCTTTATAACTTAACTATTTATTCTTTTAAAGCATCCGTAAATTTTTTTGTGATCAATTGCGGTCTGGTAATCGCAGATCCTATAACAACGCTATATACGCCTATTTCCATAACCCGTTTCAATTTCTGCGGAGTATTAATATTTCCCTCTCCGATCACAGGATGTTTAACTCTTTTAATCAATTCCCGTATCAGTTCAAAATCATTCTTTTCTATCTGACAGCCCTTACTTTCTTCCGTATATCCAACCAGCGTTGTTCCAATAAAATCAAATCCTAATTTATCTGCATAAAGCATTTCCTGCATCGTAGAACAATCTGCCATCAAAAGCTGCTGCGGGTATTTTTCTCTGATTTCAGCATAAAATTCTTCAAGTTTTCTGCCATCCGGACGCCTTCGGCATGTAGCATCTACCGCAATCACATCCGGTTTTACCTGCATCAGTTCATCCACCTCTCGGATTGTCGGCGTGATCCGTACCGAACAGCCCGGATAATCTCTTTTTATAATTCCAATAATCGGTAAATCAACATTTTTTTTGATTTCTCTGATGTCCTCTACCGAATTGGCTCTGATGCCTCCGGCTCCTCCTTCTTTTGCCGCAACTGCCATCCTTCCCATTATAAAAGAAGAATGAAGCGGCTCTTCCGGCAATGCCTGACATGACACAATCAACTTATGAAATACCGACTCTATTGACCTTTCCATCTCTATTCCTCACATTTTCTTTCTAGTGGAATTCATACCTTTTACCGCTTTCCTATTTAATACCTGATGTTGTCTGTATTCCGTTCAGGAAAGCATTCTGACAAAAGAAAAAAATTACAATCAAAGGCACTGTAAACACTGTACTTGCTGCCATCAGAAGCGTCCATTCCGGCTGCGCTGCATTTTTAAACATCTGCAATCCAATGCCCAATGTATACAATTTACTGTCCTGCAGATACATCAGCGGCCCTACATAATCATTCCAGCAGGCAATAAATACCATGACTGCTACCGTTGTTAAAATAGAGGAACACATCGGATATACAATACTGTACAGTATCCTGAAATCTCCTGCCCCATCAATACGGGCGGCTTCTATTACGCTGGTCGGCAACGACTTCATAAACTGCCGAAACAAATAAATATAATAAGTGCTTCCAAAAAAACTGGGCAATACCAGGGGAATGAATGTATTCAGCATTCCCAGCTTTGACCATGTCGCATACATTGGAATCTGCGTTACCATCGATGGGATCATCATCGTCATCAAAATGATCGGAAACAGATACTTCCCTCCTTTCCACGGGATCTTTGTAATCGAATAAGCAACCATCGGACAGGAAATCAATGTCCCGATCACAGGAAGAATCGATGTGATCAATGTATTTTTTATATACCTTGCCATATCCATTCTCCCAAAGATTTCCGTAAAGTTACTCCATTTAATCGGATTTGGAAACCACTGCGGCGGCGTTGTGAAACAATAAGTCTCGTACTTAAGTGCTGTTGAAATCATCCAGTAAAGAGGCATTGCAAATACAAGCCCCAGAAAAACCAACATGATCACACCAAATATGTGAGCAGCTCTGCCTCTTACTCCTTTATAAATCATCATTTCACGTATCTTTTTATAAACAGCTTTCATTTCATCCCTCCTACTCTACATCGTAATTAACGATTCTGTCACTGAGTTTTCTTGTCAAAGCTGTCGTAACCATTACAATCAGAAACAGCAGCACTGCCAAAGCACAGGCATACCCCATCTTAAAGTAGGAAAATGCATTTTGATATAAATACAAATTATAAAACAGCAATGAATTTCCAGGTCCCCCGTTGATCTGGTTTCCTCCAACTGATACCAGAAGCATACCCTGCGTAAAATACTGGAATGCACCAATCATGGACATAATAACATTAAATTCAATTGTTGGAGAAATACAGGGAACTGTAATATGAAAAAACTTTTTAATACCATTTGCACCGTCCAGTTCTGCCGCTTCATACAAGGATGCCGGAACCGAACGAAGCGCTGCAAGATAAATGATCATTGTTCCCCCACATCTCCAGGCATCCATGATCATCAAAGAAATCTTTGTATATTTGGGGTCATTTAACCATGCAGGCCCCTCAATTCCGATCAGACCCAGAATCTGATTTACCAATCCATAATGTCCGTTCAATAACCAGGTCAACAGCATGACGCTTGCCACCACAGGAACAAGAGACGGTAAATAAAATACTGTCCTAAAAAACGGAAGACCGGGAATATTTTTCTGATTCAAAAGCAGTGCCAGCAAAAGTGACACTACCATACCAACAATTGGTGAAATAACAACCATATACAGCGTATTTTTAAGACCCTTCCAAACATACTGATCCTTAAAAGCATCTTTATAATTTTTCAGTCCTACCCACGCAGGCTCGTTAAAAAGATTATAGTCTGTAAAACTGTAATAAAAAGCCAAACATACAGGCAATAAAATAAAACACACAAAACCGATCAGCCATGGAGATGCAAACAATATTCCCTTCCAAAAAAAACGTGCCTCCCTTTTACTGGAAGATCCGAACTTTTCTTTTCTCCCGACCACTTTTTTCATTCATATTCCTTCCTTCCTCAATTAGTTTATTTGAAGGTTCCTTCCTAAAACAGACGGGGTGGTCTCACACCACCCCGTCCATTACCCCAATATCTTATTCCCAGGATGTTTTACTTGCCATTAAATGCGTCTGCAGCTGCCTGAACCTCTTCCTGAATATTGGACACTGCCGTATCCATATCCATCGTTCCTTCCATATAAGCAGTCATGTTATTTCCGATTGCGCCAAGATACTCATTCACATAGCCACTCATTGGAAATGACTGAAGATCCGCTTCTTTCAGCAATACCGCAACTTCCTTCAGTGCATCGCAAACCCCTTCTTTTTCCAACAGGGCATCCAACGCACTCTTTCGAGGCATCAATGCGCCAACTCCCTTTTCTCCCTCCGCAAGATATGTCATCGCTTCCTTTGAATTCAGATAAGACATTACTTCCCATGAAGCTTCCGGATTTTTGGTCTTTGCATTCATTTCATATACTGCTGCAGTAAACATGGATTTTCCGGGAACGCGTGCAATGCCCCAATCCTCGCCATATGCATATCCTGCTTCTACACCTGCATTATAAATTGACGAAATCGCGCTGTCCGGAAGAAGAAGAAATCCAGCTTCACCCGTCAGTATCGGATCTGTCACACTGCCTCTTGCCGGTCCAAAATCACTTTCCCAACCGGTTGCTACCGCATATCCGCCCTGATAATCGATAAGCTCCTTCTGTGCAGAATATGCCAGACGCATCGCCTCACTGTCAAACACAGGATTTCCATCCGCATCATTCCAGCTCGCTTCTGTCATTGAAGGCCAAAGGACGTTATCCAGCCAAGGGGACAAAGGATTCATTCCCATACTTGTACTTTCCAGATCATAACAATCCTTTGCACACTGAATCATGTCCTCAAAGGTTGTCGGGAAGTTCTCCCACCCGGCTTCTTTTAAAACATTTTTGTTATAAACTGCAAAAGAAGAAGATGCCAGATTGGGAATAGAATATATCTTTCCGTCTACAGTACACAAATCCCATACTCTTTCCAAAAAATCTGCTTTTTCAAATTCCGCATCATTTTCCACGAATTCTGTCAGATCATATAATGCTCCTCTTGCTGCCAAGGGCGACGCATACTGCCAGTACATATCAAAAAGATCCGGCGTATCCTGAGATGCGATTGCGGTCACCACATTATCATACGTTTTTCCAAAGCTGACTTCCACCTGGATATCTTCATGAGATGCATTGAAATCGTCTATCAGCTTTTTCAATCTGGAAGAAGATGCCGTAGGGTCATTATCTTCTGCTTTAAATGACCAAAGTGTTACAGTCGTTACCTCTCCTGATTTTTCTTCTTTTGTCCCTGCTTTAGCTTCTTCTGCCTTTTCTGTTTCCTGCTTTACAGCTTCTCCCCCGGCACTGTTTCCACATGCAGCCAAGCCAAATGCCATTGCCGTAGCCAGAAGCACTCCTATTACTTTCTTTTTCATATCCCTGTTCCTCCTTTAGGTATTTGTTGATGTTTGCATTATAACAACGTCCTATTATTTGTGCAACAAAACAGCCTCCTTTGGGAAATACTATCTCAAAAGAAGCTGTTTCTACAAAAAATGTGAAAATATATTCAGAAATCGTTAAAATTATCCAATCCATTTTCAGGATTTCTTTTTATTCAGGGTTTCCAATGTCATATGGTATCTTTGCCTTTTTATTTTAGTATCGTTTTTAAAATAGTATCCATAAAAAATATCCGTCAGTACCAGAATAGGAAATTGGGGCGAAATTGCGATTCCCTGATCCAGATTTCTGGAAGTTGCCGTATATAATACAACATCACAATCAATTTCAGCCTCTCTGTTTGCCGTAATCAGTACGACTCCCGCTCCTCTGCTTTTTGCTATACGGATTGCCTCCGTAATCGTCTGTGTATTGCCGCTTAATGAAATCGCGATCATCAGGCAGTCTTCATCTGCCACCGCTGCCGCCATCTGAATAACCTGCGAATCCGTCACAGACTGAATCTGAAGCCCCAGACGCATCATACGAAATGCCATTTCAGAAGCCGCATAGCCCGAACTCCCCAGACCACAGACAAGAACACGCTTATAGCTGCTTACCATTTCTGCCGCTTGGCATATCTTTTCTTCATCCAACTGCTGAAATACTTCTTCCAGAAGGCCGCCATATGTACATTTTACTTTTTTAGCAAGTTCGCTGATACTGTCCTCATTTATCTGCTCCTGAAGCTCTTTTTCATAATCGAAAACAAGTTCCCGATATCCTTTATATCCGCATTTCTTGGCAAAGCGCGATAATGTCGCATTAGAAATGTAAAGAATTCTGCTGATATTTCTCGCTGAAAAGTCCATGTATTCTTCATTTTTAATAAAGAAATCTGCAATCGACTGTTCTACAGAAGTCATATTCTCATATTCTTCCATCATCAAATGCTTTACACTGCCCATCCAAACATACCTCTTACATTCTCATTGATCTTTCATTCTATATTTTTCCAAAATTCCCGCCGCACAGCATGCTCCCAGCATCCCCGCATGGTTACCAAACTTTGCAAACCCAAGCTTTGTTTTTCTCCGAACCTCCGGAATCAGATAGCGGTCTAATCCCTTTTCAATCCTTGGCCGCAAATAATTCTCCTGTGCAGAAATTCCCCCGCCGATCACTACGATTTCCGGATTGAGCACATAGCACAGATTGGCGATCCCTTTCGCCAGAATATCGCACATTCTGTCAATTTCCTCAATACATACCTTATTGCCGCTTTGAGCCTGTTCAAAAATCCATTTCCCGGAAATCTCAAGACAGCTTTTCGACAGGCGTTTTGCCGTCCTCTTTACCAGGACAGATGTTGCCGCCAGTTCTTCAAAAGAGCTTCCGTCCATATGCATGTATCCCACCTCGCACGCACTGTAGGTATGCCCCTTTAATAATTTTCCCCGTTCCAAAAAAGCTCCGCCTATCCCCGTTCCGACCGTCAGCATCAGCATAGAGGAATGTCCTCTGCCGACTCCCTGATAAGCCTCCGCCATGGCCGCGCAGTTTACATCATTTTCCACATAGCACGGAATCTCAAACCGTTCCCGTACTTTTTCAGAGATATTCATCCCCGTATATCCGGGAATCAGATTTTCATTTGCTTCAGCAACGACCCCTCTGTCAGAATCAATAATCCCCGCGCTGGAGACGCACACTGCCTCCGGATTCGCAGCTGTGCTCAAATACTCTGAAATCCGTTCCAATACCGCATCCATGATTCCTGCTCCGCCTCTGGGCGTATCCATCACATCCGTCCTTAAAAAATTCATGTTTTCATCCATGATCCCGGATTTTATCGCCGTGCCTCCAATATCAATGCAGATAATCTTTTTTCCTCTTTTGTTTTCCATCATTTTTATCCTCTTTCTTCCCCTTTTGTAAAAGAGCAGACCCCGCTCCGGTATCTGCCCTCTTCCTCTCGTTTATCCTTTCAGCCCTCTTGCCTGGCGATACATATCCTCGATCACGATATCTTCAGCAGGCTCTGAAGAAAACGCTGCTGCAGTTCAAAATACTCGCCAGACAATACCTCATAGTATTCCCTTGCGCTCCTGTTGTCCTGCATTTTCTTCATAGCAGCAAACACGGTATCTTTTAGTTCCTGTCGATCTATCGGTTTCAGAAGATACGCAAAGGCTCCCTGTCGGATCGCCTGACGAGCATATTCAAATTCGTTATGACCACTCAATACAATAAAACCACATTCCGGCATTTTCGACCTAAGCCGCTCCATCAACGTAAGTCCGTCCATAAACGGCATGCGGACGTCTGTCAGGATAATATCCGGTCTGGAAGAAAGGGCCATTTCCAATGCCTCTTCTCCATCTGCGGCCTCTCCTACGACCTCCACACCGATTTCAGACCAGTCTATTGCGCTTTTGATACCGACACGCACATAATACTCATCGTCAACAATCAATAGTCGAAACATGGACACCACCCCCTTAGTCTCCCTATTTTCCTGATCCTTTCCCTCTTTATCGTAGACTTAAGTATAGCAAGGAATCAGAATAGCTGTCAAGGGAGGTGTGTCCTTCAGACCTGCATGACACGACCGATGAACTCCTTCACACGGGCATTCGGGTTTCCAAACACTTCCTCCGGCGTACCCTCCTGGCAGACCAGACCTTTTTCCATGAAGATCACGCGATCCGAAAGCTCTTTGGCAAACTGCATCTCGTGTGTAACGATCACCATAGTCATGTGCTCGTCTGCCAGCTGCCGGATGACGCGCAGCACTTCTCCGGTCAGCTCCGGGTCAAGCGCTGAGGTCGGCTCGTCAAAAAATAAAACCTTTGGCTGCAGAGCAAGCGCTCTGGCAATCGATACTCTCTGCTGCTGTCCACCGGAAAGCTGATAGGGATAGGCATCTGCCTTATCCGACAGCCCCAGCTGTTTTAACAGCTTCCATGCACGCTCTTTTGCTTCTTCCTTGGAAACATCATCCACACAAACCGGCGCGTCGATAATATTTTTCATGACAGTATAATGCGGAAACAGATTGAAATTCTGGAACACTAGGCCGAAATTTTTCCGGATTTCCTTTAATTGCTTCTTATTTGCATAGACACATTTTCCGTTTTCTTCCCACGCAGCCTTTTCTCCGAGAAAAGAAAGATCGCCGCCATCCATTTTTTCCAGCATGGTCGCACAGCGCAGCAGTGTCGATTTGCCGGAGCCGGACGGACCGATAACCGATACGACTTCTCCCTTATGGACGGAAAGGGAAATATCCTTTAAGACCTCCAGCTCTCCAAATGTTTTTTTAACATGATTCATTTCCAGATAAATCTGACTCATTGTAACATCGTACCTTTCCTGAATTTCCGTCTGACTGC
>NZ_JAOQJY010000001.1:435354-438069 GCF_025567525.1 Gallintestinimicrobium propionicum
AGAACGGTATATTTCCGCAAAATACGCCGCGTAGTTTAACACAAATGCAAGAATTACCGCGATCATCCGGTAGCTTTTGGAGATTTTCATTCCAAACACATAATAGGGCGCAAAATAGACCACAATCAGCTGCAGCATCAGCGGCGTTCCCCGCATAATCGAAATATAAAGCTTTGTCAAAAAGCTCAGCACTTTCAGCCTTGCCATCCGCCCAAAGGCCAGCACCATTCCAAGGGGCAGGGAAAATACCAGCGTCAGCACAAAGATCTCCGTCGTGATCAGCATTCCTGTTCCCAGTTCCCGAACCATCGTTCCTAAATCCATTCCCGTTCTTCCTTTTCCATACCGGATTTGATCCGGTTTTCTGTATTCTTATTAGCGCACAAAGGCAGGCCAGAGTTTTCTCCGACCTGCATTCTGTTTTTTATCGTATAGAAAACCTCGTTTCTATACGATAAAAACGCTCCGCGAGGATCGCACTGCGGTGGAATGGAATCCTGTCGTTTATGCGACCCGCCGCAGGCGAAGAATCCTGTAGAGCAGGATTCTATTTTCAGCTTACTTTCCCAGGCATACGCTGTCTACCAGACCGTAGTCTGCATACTTCTCTGCGATTTCCATAAAGGTTCCGTCATCTGCCATTTCCAGCAGCGTCTTTTCTACGGTATCCTTTAATTCGTCGTTGCCTTTCTTAAATCCGATACCGTACTGCTCGGTGGAAAGGTACTCGTCCAGGATCACATAGCCGTCTCCTCTGGAAGCAATCTGATAATTTGCAACACCGATATCCAGTGCCAGCGCATCAATCGCACCTGCCTCCAGATCCATGAAGCCGGTATTGTAATCTGCATACTGCGGCAGGTCTGCAAAGGTATCTGCCAGAGCCTTCTCATCGCCCTGCAGTGCTGCCAGTGCGGAGGAATCCTTCTGTACGCCGACTACCTTACCCGCAAGGTCTTCCTTGGAGGTAATGCCAGAGTCTTCTGCCACAACAAATACCTGGCTGTTATCTACATAAGGAACACTGAAGGTGTACTGATCTTCTCTGCCGTTCATGGTAAAGCCGTTCCAGATACAATCGATCGCGCCGGAATCCAGCTCCATATCCTTTGCATCCCAGTCGATGGGCTGTTTTACCAGTGTCCAGCCAAGTCTGTCGCAAACCTCCTGTGCCAGATCCAGGTCAAAGCCGACATATTCGCCGCTGTCATCTTTATAGCCGTAAGGCGGAAACTCTGCATCGAATCCCACTACAAACTGTCTGCCTGCTTCTGTCTGTGCATCTGCTGTCTCTGTTTGAGCCTCTGCCGTGCTTTCTGTTGTTTCTGCTGCTGTGCTCTCTGCAGCAGGTACTGTACTTTCTGCCGGTGCTTCTGCAGCTGTGCTTCCGCAGCCAACCATTCCAAGCGCCATCACGCCTGCCATAACCATTGCCGATAATTTTTTCATAACTCATTCTCCCGTTCCTTTAGTAATTCATCAATTTACCACGCTAAATTGTTGTTAGGACTATCCTAACATAGGAAACGAGCTATGTCAATTGGATTTTTACTTTTTCTATCTTACATTTTCCTACTCTTCTGCCTGTTTTTTTCTTTTCTCTGTTTTTCTTTTTGGCACTTCTGCCCGAATTGTCAACTACCCACGACCTAAAGGTCATGGGCTTGTAACTGCCCAGTCGTACTAACAGCTTACGCCTCCGACCTTTAACCCCAATAGATATCGCTATCTAAAGTGGCGTTACATCGCAGGGTGGTTGACAGCACCCTTTATGGCAGAGTTTACTCAGCCATAACTGTATTAGGTACTTGACTATCTTCAAGATAGTTTATTCCCATACGATACAGATTCATTGCTCCGATACGGTCATCATTAGATTTGTAACCGCAGTTTTTACAAGCAAACAGATGTAACTTCTTGTTACGATTAGCCTTCTCAATATGTCCACATACAGGACAACACTGACTCGTATAACGAGGATTTACCTTAATTACAGTAGACTGGTTCTGTTTGGCTTTGTAAATTAGTTTTTGTTCAAGGTCATAGAAAGACCAAGATACAGAAACATATCTGTCTTTGGTACGAACTCGTTCTGTGGCATTACGGACACCAGACAAATCTTCCAGTACAAAGAGAGTGTGCTTCGGGTTATTTTCAACGAGTGCCTTCGATACTTGATGGTTTACATCCTGCATCCAACGGTTTTCTCGCTGACCGATAGTTTTTAGTCTTCGCCTTGAGGATGGCGTATGTCGCATCTGTAATTCTTTGCGAAGTTTAGAATAAGCAGCTCTTTTCTGCTTAATGGTTTTACCACTGACAAATCCAGACTTGTGATGACTGTCATAGGTCGCAACAACGAAGTTAATTCCTCTGTCAATGCCTACAACATTACAAATGTCAGAAATATTACTTTCTTCGACATCATAAGTTACTGGTATGTGAAGATAATATTTACCATGTTTGTTTGTGAGCTTAGCTGTACCAAACCTATAGATTGTGTGGTCAAAATATTTAGACATACCTTCAGCGAAATATGGCAGTTTAATACGACCATTCAGCGTATTCACAGAAAAACAGTTTTGCGTTAAAGAATAATCTCTGTTCCAAACTAAATCATACTGAGGTTTCTTGAAGGTTGGTCGTATCCATTTATTTTGATTTTCGAGAATAGTTCTATATCTTGCAATGACCGTTTTCAAAACGGACTGAGCC
>NZ_JAOQJY010000010.1:0-59583 GCF_025567525.1 Gallintestinimicrobium propionicum
AACAAAATGAGGTGGCTCCGTTAGTCCGGACAGGTGGCTCTCGCCACACCGGACTGGCGGCTCTGCCGCACCGTAATATTCATTTCTCTCTAAAATAATAAAAAATCATTTCTGTCCAGTTCTTAGTCTTTCAAAAATGATTTTCTATTTTGTAGTACTGACGAAATCACTATCAACAAAAGTGTCTCCATATAAACATTTAACACTTGTTGTTCGCAAAATTCAAATAGCACTACCCCAATTCCAATATTAAGCATTAAATATAATCTCAATCTCTTTTTACAGTATATTTCCAAATCACTATTCTCATTTTCCTTAATATTTCCAATAAAAATCAAACCAAGCAAAAAAAAAGAATTACATAATTGTAGCCCTCTCGGCATAATAATAATCCTTGACAAATATATAATTATCAGAAAAGTCGTACAGGAAAATGGTAAACATACACTAAATTTTCTGAAATGGAATCCTCCAGCATAGGAACGTATGGGGAAAAATATTATAAAAAAAATACACAGTTCTATCAACGAACATGTCAATGCTGCTATAATAGTACAGCATAATACCCATAAAAATATTTCAATAAGAATCTGAAATCCATATTCATATATGGGCCTGTCCTCTTCTTGAACAAGCCCTTTTTTGATTAGATAGTCTGTTAAAAAAGCAAATACTCTTTTCATATTTTAGAATTTTCTAAATTTTTTTGCTTTTTCTGGAGCATCAATTTCGTGATAAACAGCAACGCACTTCCTATTTATCCCAATCTTCACACCCTTTTCTGCAACCGTCTTTAAAGTTTTTGCAAAAAGATTCTTTTTCATTTTTGTACCTCCTAATAAATTCAAGATACCTATAAAATAGCATTTTTTATCCAAATATTTCTCCATCTGTCAAAAAAACCCCATTTACTGTCAAAAATGCCTACACATAGTCTATACAAGTCATAAATGCAACTGCCCTAAATATATTTCCTCTAATTTCCACCACCAATTCTCCATCATATTTTTCAACTGTTTTTCGTATAGATTTCAAACCATATCCATGATGTTCTTTATTTTCCTTTATTGAAATAATATTTCCATGTATATTTTTCTTGATAATACCATCAAAAGAATTTTCCACAACTATAACCAAGCCATTTTTTCTTAATCCAATAGAAACATTTATCCATCTATCCGTAACTTTTTCACTAGCTTCTATTGCATTATCTAACATATTTCCTAATACAACACACAAATCTTCATCTAAAATAGGTAGTTTCTGCATTGCAAATCCATCTATTTTAACCACTATATTTTTCTGAATTGCTTTCGCATACTTAAACCGAAGGATTGTATCGATAATATCATTACCTATCTTTTCTAGTTCTGCTTTATCTACCATATTCCCATGTTCTAATATCCCATCAATCATACGAATTGCATCTTGTACATTTTGCTTTTCCATACTACTTCTAATACCTAATAACTTATTTTTTAAATCATGCTGTTCTCTTTGAAATAAAGCCGTTGAATTCATTTGATCTTGTGTACAGTTTCTCAATAATTTTAATTGCTGCTCATATATCATATTTTCCTTTTCTAATTTCAAGCTATAAATTGATTTCTTATATATTTCAAAAATTGACACATTCATCAACAATAATAATGTATAAAAACTAATAATCCAGATTTGATTCTTGCCATTATATAATTCATAAAATATAAAAGCCATACAAATACTTTCTATTGATATTAGAAATAAAATTACCCATAATTTTCTATCTATCCCTTCCGCCTCTTTATGTAATTTTTTTAAAATCACATAAAATAGTAAAACCAACAATAATACCTTTGATAATATCGTACCAATCAGCATTTCTCTATCTTCTTCAAAATTATATATATTTAAAATAAAATATACAAAAAACTCCGACAATATCCAGATTGATATAAACAAGGAAGTAAATAATAATTTCCTTTGAAACGTCCCCTTATATCCTATAATAATAATTCCCAAAATAACAAAAAAACTTATTATTCCTTTTTGAATAGAAACATTTCCCTTTTCTGTCTCCATAACTATTTGTATTAAAATAAAGAGTCCCCAGATTATTCTCGTAAAAATCTTTTTTGACTCTTTCTTTTCAAATGAATTATTTACAAATTTATTTACTATCCAAACGGAACAAAGTGGCATAAGTAAATTAGAAATACTATCAATTATCCCGTTCACTTATATCCTCCCCTAAACATTTAACATATTGCTTTCTAACATTATCTTTTCTATCATCACTAATTGGTAATACTAATTCATTAATCAATCTAGCCTTTTTCCCACTAATTGCTCTAATGTATGATAAATTTACCAAATATGACTTATGTATCCTCAAAAACAAAGAGGGACTATTGCTTAGTTTAATTTCCATATTATCCAATTTTCCATTAAATATTTCCATTTTGTTATCTTTCAAATGTATATTGATTTTTCTTCCACTGCTTTCAAAATATACAATATCCTTAATCGGAATTCTTATCCAATAATTTTTATATTTACAATCAAAAAAATACTGTTTTCGATCAAGTCTATTTAATGCTCGTTTTAAAGTCAACATAAATTTCTCATTACTAATTGGCTTTCTAATAAATTCAAATGCCTCAACTTCAAAAACAGATTCAATATATTCAATATACTCTGATATATACACAATAATCGAATCCAACTCCATTTTACGTATATATTTTCCTACAGCTAAACCATCTAATCCTCCCATTTGAATATCTAGATAGATAATATCATACATTTTTCCTTGAGAAATTGCTTCCGCAAGCTTTTCTCCACTATAATATACATCTATCTCCATTTCTACGCCATGTTTTTCATACGTACTTTCTATCAATTCTTCTATTTGAAATGTTGCGCCTTCATCATTATCACAAATTGCCACTAAAATCAATGTTCTATCCCCTTTTTCATATGTCAAAATTCATTACATACTAATCTGCGTCTTTCTGATCCGGAGGGATATATTCTAACAGATCATTAATTTCACAGTTTAAAGCATAACATAACCTTGCCAGCACATCAATGTCTAATCGACTAATTGTGTTATTGCAGTATCCATTTATTTGTGTCCTCTGCATTTCAGCTCTGTGACATAACTTATTTTTGCTTAACCCTGACTTTTCTAATAAATCAGCTAAATGAATCTCAATTCTTCCATATTGTGCCATATTCATTACCATGCCCCTTTATATAGTATTAGGTTTTCATGGTTAGTTTATAATCTCTTTCTCATTTATATCAGATGTGATATATCTACTCAGACTTCTTGCACCCCGTTATTTTGTAAATTGCACAATACAAATTATTCTTTCCCTCAATATGGATTAAGATATCTAATCAAGTTTACCTCAAAAATCTTGTCACTCCCCCAAGACTTTTTTTCAAGCGCTTTAGCTCTTTTTACCGTCTATATCTTTTTGTAATTCAGATATTATTTTTCTAAAAAATCTAGGCACTTTTACCCCCATTCTGCTTGCATTTTCTAATATAGAAATCGCTTCTCCTAATATAAACCATACCGTTATCAACAAACAAAAGCTACCTTTTATAGTAGATTTAATGCCAATATATTCCATCATTGTATCCATTAAAATATCCACCATTGTTGCCACCACTATTGTCAATATGTATCCTGCTTTTTTAAATATTCCTAATACCATACGTTTACTAGATATGCCATACTTCTTTTCTCCTGGATGTTCTAAGGCTTCTCTTTTTGCTGCCAATATTCCTGATACTTGATCTATGACCATCATTAACAGTAAAATAGATATACTCTGTGGAATTTCTCCCATTTTTCCCATAAACAGTGCCCATATTCCTAAAATTACTATTCTTAATTTTGAGATTTTTAATTCCATAAATTCCCTTCTATTATTCAAACAATTTTTCTTTAAGTTTCTTTTTATATTTTCTGCGTATACAATTTATATATTGTCTCGATATCTTATATATATCCGCAATTTCCACATCTGTCATTTCTTCTATAAACATTTTATGTACTATATCATACTCTTTTTTAGAATTTAAATTTAATATTTGATGCACACTCTCCACACAAATAATGTATGAATATTGATTTTCAGATGACTCAAGAAAATCCCAAAATAATTCTCCTACATTTTTCACTTCATTATCTCTATGTATCTTTTGTTTCCTATATAATTCATGAAATTTATTCTTTATTGATGTATGCAAATACTTTAAACATTCCCCATCGCTATTTACGTATTGGATTTTATTAACAGCTTCCCATAAAGCCAATATATATTCTTCCCTAATATCTTCTTTATCACCATCATAAATTGCACGTACATATTTCGTAATAATCGGATTTAGTTTATCTATAATTTTTTCAAATTCCTCCTTTTCTCCTTCTTTAATGCTCTTGATAGTTTTAGCTAACTCATCTTTCATATTGCATTCCTCCTTTCTTATCAAAAAGAGAAATGCATCTTTTTTGTAAACCTTATATTAAATAATTATAGCTTTATCAAATACTTATTCTAATATCAAATACTCTTTTAAAATTGCACATTTAAACACTATTTATATTTATAAAAACCAACAAAAACTTTTTTTGAAAATTTCTAGATTATTTTATTATTTTAGAATTTCTACGAATTGTTCTTCATTAGCATCAATATTTGAATATATTATAATAGGAGGTTACCAACTCAATGATAACCCCCCCCTAAAATCAAATCTGAAAAAAGAATGCAAATTTTTAAACTTTATATTATTAATTATCCAACATCTGCTGAAAAACTATTTATCTGATTATTTTTAGGTTCCACACCTGTTAAATAATCATCTACAACCCATCCCCAAATCTCCACTCCATTTATATCAGGAGCAGTTACGTGTGTCCATGAATATCCATCTGCCTCTTTTCCGAAAACACTCCATCCACTAATACGAGTTCCATTTTTGAGTTTTCCAACTATTTTTGCAGATAGAGAAGCATCCTCTCGAACGTTTAAATTTCCGCCATCCGTTTTAACCCATAAAGTCATATATTCTCTTTTATGTATGATAGAGTTTGAACTTGAAGCAGCAAACACAGGAATACTACTTGAAATACCTAATACAAAAACTCCCATAGCAAACAAGTATGCAAATTTCTTTTTTATAATATTCATAGAGACCTCCTTCTTAGGCATCCTTTTTTCAGATAGTTTTTATATTACAAATTACTTACTAATTTGGCTATTCCGTTTTCTGTATCAATAGAATAAATTTTTTGCATTGTATTATCATAATACAAAATTTTATTATCTAAAACACTAATACACAAACGTGCTGGAAATACAACATTCTCAAAATTGTAGATATGTTTAGATGTACCATCCGAATTTATGCAAACAAGCTCTTCTACATTATTTTGCTTTGTAAGAAGCACATAATAACAATTATCTGAATAATTTACTAGCACAAAATCAGCTTCTATTTTACTAATTTTTTCAATATCCCCACTTAATCCATCTAATAAATATAGATACTTATTATGACTAAACACAATCCCTTCTTCAGTCAGCAATTCAATATTATCAACTCTATTAATATATTGATACGAACATTCAAAAGGATTAAATCGGTAAACTTCATGATAATCATTATTATCAACATAATATATTTGTTTATAATCAGCTGAAATTCGATATTCTCCTTCTGTAAACTCATTGCTTATCATACTTTCAAATATCGTATATTCCTGAGACACTCTATTATTTTCATCTATTTCAAATACAATTCCATTTGAAAGATCATTTCCAGAATAAACTATTAACAAATTTGAATATATAGCAATATTATCAAAAGATAATATACTACTCGTACATAGCACCTCTTTTTTCAATGACTCAACATCAATCCGTTCCATTAATATTTTATTATTTTCAAAATCAGCTGACAAAAAATATAAATAATTATCAAAAATTGGTCCTAAAATACAAGTTCCCTCACAACACAATTTCCAAATATCCGCATTATTGTCTTTATAATAGATTCCTAATTTATCATCTATTGGTCCACATAAGAAAAAACCGTCTGTAGTTTCTCTTACCAAAAAATTATTTTTATTGTTAAAAATTTGAGTTTTTGTCATATCATCATCCATACATTCTGTATAAGCTGGATTATATATTTCGCTTTCTATGTGGGAAATATCATCTACTTCAACATCAGGAAAAAATGTACATCCTGATATTAGTGAAATAATAATTGAATTAAGTAGTAAAACATTTACTTTCATTTTTTCCTCCTATCAAAATCTAGTATTACTAACCTTCTCCTATTTTTGTTTAAAATTTCGTTGTTTCCTTCCCTAAGACTATTATGTATTTTACTCTTTAATTGACCAGTTTCTTCTTTCCTGTCAAAACTATTGCATTTCGTGACATTTTTCCCTTCTGCCCCTATTACTTTCTTCCCCTGTTTCCTTCCTGTCGGTTCATCCTGCCCCTATCCCCGGTTCACTGTCAGGGCACACTTCTCCCCAGGTGTGCCCTTTTAAATTACAAAATGGTATAGCGGTTTGAAGTAAACCCCCCATTTTCCCTGTGACGGATTTCCCTCTTCAAATATCCCTTTTCCTCCAGATCCTTCAACGCCCTCTTTACCGTGCTGCGCGACAGTCCTAAGTCGCGTGCAATAGTTCCGATGGCGGGCCAACAGGTTCCTTTCCTGCCTGTCCGGTCTTTCAGATACATATATACCGTCACACACCGGTGCGGTATCTCCGCCTGATATATTTCTTGAAAATATCCCACTGCATTCTCCTTTCAGTCTGTCCGTAACGGGGATTTTCGCCTCTCTTCCCAAAACGAATCTTCCTCACACTCTTCATCTACATCTTCTTCCTCCTCATCTTCCCAAAAACCATTCCGAAGCATTATTTCCTCTTCCAGCTCAAACCTGTCTGCATAAAACACTGGACGGGCTGCTTTTTCCGGCATCTCATATGGCTCTTCAAAGTGAATCCCCCACTTTAAAAATAACGGTAGCTGCGTCCTCATCGGGCAGCATCCCGTTTTTGCCAAAATGAAGTTCCCTTTGGGCAGCGTCTTTAATTCATCCGGGGACATCAGGGGACGTCCCATCATCTGAAGGCTCTGACTCGGGTCATGCTTCCCTCTCGAAACAGACCCGCCCAGGACTGTCCTGTTCCCCAGCGCTTTGGAGAGGATTTCCGCGCTTTCCGAATTAGGGGCAAAGCCACCGAACAGAATATCCTGACAGTTGTCTATGATAATGCTGGAGCCTTCTTTTCCATAATTTTTTTCCAGCTGGGCGAAGCTCTGGATGATCGGTACCATACTGATCCGACGGGAACGTCCTGCGGAAAACATCATTTCCATCGATTCGACTTTCGGGATCGTTCCAATCTCGTCCGCAAACAGCATGACCCTGTTCGGGAGTTTTCCCCCGTGCTCATCCGCTATCATCAGCATTTCTCTGTAAAGCTGCTGTAAAAACAGGGATACCATAAAATATTTCGTATTATCCTCTTCCGGCAGCACAAGGAAAATCGCAGACTTTTTGGTGCAGAAGCTTTCCGTATCCATCGTACTGTCAAAACAGAGTATCTGCTCCATCTCACTGTCCAGGAATGCATTCAGACGGCTCATTGCCGTAGAAAGGACAGACGCCATCGCCTGATCGCCGCTATTTAGGGCTGCTCCCGCAAACCATTTCGCTTTGTGGTTCTCCGGCAGCTTGTCCATCAATATCTGGAACAGGCTGCGGTTTTTTACCGGTGACGGAGCCATCATATCCTGAATCAGCTTAAACACAGAAACGATATGTCTTTTCGGCGGTGGACAATATTCCGCAACAAGCAGGATTACAGAAGTCAAAAGCCCTTCTGCAGCATCATAGAAATATGCATTCTGGCCATAGTTTCCTGCAGATGAGCCATCTGAACAGATAATCGTTCTCGCAGTGATCTTGGCATATTTTTCCGCTTTTGCTTTCGCCTGCAGATTCTCCGGTTCCTCCAGATAAATATCCATATATTTATTAACCAGCGTCAGGATATTATTTCCTTCAGAGCGGGTCGGATTTCTCAAATCCAGTATCGAAGTCTGATATCCATAATACTTCTCTGCAATCCCCGCATAGTTCCGGAACAGATCGCCTTTTGTATCAGTTGTCAAAAAGCTCATGCCGGATGCACAGGCATACTCGATATTGGGATACAGAAAATGGGCCGTCTTTCCGACGCCCGCAGCCCCGATCATCAGGCAATGGATATCCCCGCTGTCTATCAATGCGTCAATTTTCCCTCCGGTCCTCCGCCACCCTACAACCAATCCCTGAGCTTTTGGCAGATTTTCCCCCCGCCTCCACTTTTCCGGTTCATAAGCCACTCTCACATACGTTTCCCGAATTTCCTTTTCTGTTGCAAAACGGGCTGTCCCATACTGTCCGTCGCCCACCGTCTTTGATTTAATCCCATTCAGGCTATATTGATTTGATAAAAACATCAAACCTCCAAGAAGCGCCATCATCCCTATCCCTGCGACAATAAAAAGAATAATCTGATAATTTCCCATACTTTTCCCTACTGCATCTGCAGGTTTTCTCTCCTCCCTTTAGCCATCAGCTCCTGCAAGTCTTCATTCCAGTCTTTTCCTGACGGAAAAAGCGGGAACACCTCCCGGTATCCCCGCCCTTCCAGATTTTTTTGTATTCTTTCTTCTGCCTGAAGCCCCGCTCTGTCCCTGTCCAGGCATAATGCAACCTGTCTGATGTACGGCACATCTTCCAACATCTGGAACAGTCCCTGTTCCGACAATCCGCAAAGTGCCACATAGCTGTGCTGCTCCCATTCTTTTTGATATAGGGTCAGAAAGGAGAGCAAGTCTATCGGTGCCTCAAACACATAAAGCCTGCCGCTCTTACCTGTCCAGTGAAAACTGTATTTCGGATCGCTGCTCTCTTCATTGCCCTTAAATGCCTTCCCCCCCGTAAATGTCCCATGCTTGTGGGCATGACGTGCCACACCGCTCTTATCATATCCAACAAACACTGCATTATGATATTTCCGGTCCTCATAGATCATCCTGCGTTTTATAAATTCAGCCAGGACCGTCCTGCTGATTCCTCTGGTTGTTGTAAGGTAGGCAAACGCCCTCCGCATTTCTGTATTTTTCTCCGGCAGGGCAAATGGCTTTCCTTCTTCCCTGCTTTTTCCCTTTTCACAGATATCCGAATAACAGACTTCTCCCTGCTCTCCATCCAAAAGCATTGTCACCGCATCCGGAAAATCTTTCCCATAAAACATTTTTACAAAATCGATAGCTCCTCCGCCCTTCTCGATCGCATGGTCATACCACTGGTTTCCCCTCACCGTGATGCTATGGTCGCTGGCAAGACGTTTTTCCCTGCCTGATTTTAAAAGCCGCTCCCCCTGCCGTAAAAGGAAACTTTCCAGATTTACCTCATTGGCACGCCGCTTCTGTTCTTCTGTAAAATAAATAAAACCTGCCATTTCCCAGCCCCCTATCCTTCTATCTGCTGTTCCGGTTCATGGTCATCTGTCCGATGCCCCTGCGCACGCCGTCTCTCAGTCAGCTTTTTTCTCCGTTTCCTGTCAATATGATATCTTCCCGTCCTGTTTTCTTTTCGGAACTCTTCCTGAAATATTTTTTGCAGACCAGCCATCAGCCTTACTGTAGCAAAAAATACAGAAGGTTCCCTGACCGGTTCAAGATACTCCAATAAAAACAGGGCATACTTATTTCCCTGTTCTGCCGAAAGCTTCAGGTACTCTACAGCCCTTTCTTTATCCTCCGGGACACCTTTCCCCTGCAGATAAACTTTTCCCAATGCATATTGCGCGGCATCATTCCCTGATTCGGCAAGCTCTTCCAACCAGCCGAGCGCTTTCTCTGTGTCCCCCGTTCCATTTTCCAGCCACATCATTGCCAGAGAATAACGGGCACGGATATTTCCCGTTTTCTCAGCTTTAACCCAATAAGACTCTGCCATCCCGTCATCTCTTTCAATTCCCGTCCCGGTATGGAACATCCATCCCAGCCGGTACTGTAGATTATCTTCATGGCTCTCTCTTTCTAACGCTGAAAATCCATAAAATGCACTTTTAAAGCATTTCTGTGCGCGTTCTTCATCCGCTTCTGTCCCTATCCCATCCCGGTACATTTTTCCCGCTTCATATCCAGCATATGGATTCCCCTGCTTTTTTGCACATTCATACAGCTGCAACGCTTTTCTTTCATCCTTCTCCACCCCCTGTCCGTTCAGATATTGCCCCGCCAATGCATACTGAGCAAAGTTATGCTTCTTTTCCACTGCCCTTTCAAACCAGGCTGCCGCCTCCTCATAATTCTTTTCAGTTCCCTGTCCGGCGGCATACATCTTTCCGATCCGATACCACATATATGGCAGCCACTTTTCCTTTGCAGTTTCTGATACCTTTAAAAAACCATTCAATGCTTTCCCGTACCATTCCTGTGCGACAGCTTCCTCTTTTTCACACCCCATTCCCTTTTCATACATCCATGCCAGCTCATACATTGCCAATGCGTTCCCCGAGCCAGCCTCCTTGAAAAAAATCCCCATCGCTTTTGAAAAGTCCTGCCGGATTTCATCTGAACCATAGAGGTACTGCTTTGCCAGTTTATATTTTTTTGTCCACCGTACAAATACTTTCCCCACGTTTGGAAGCTTATCTTTCCGGTACAGCTCTGCTTCTTCCTGACCATTCTCCGGCTGCATCCCTTCTTCCGGAAAATCCTGTTCTACAGCCTCCCCCTGAATCCACTCAGGACTCCGCACATCATGACTTATTTGCATTGCCTCACTGATAATCAGGTTTTTAAGGCTTTTAAATGCAGCGCACTGCGACAGCGGCACCTGTTTTTCCGGGCTGTTTTCATAAAATTTCCGGATTTCTCCCTGCCATTTATTCCATTCCTTGTATAACGCATCCACACGCTCATCTTCCGCAATCTCATCTATGATCCGGTCCACCAGATTTTTTACGTCCCGCTTCAAATATCCATAAACTTTTTTCCCTTTTGTATGGCTCAGTTTCCCCGATAAAGCAAGAAGCATTTTTTCCAGCTCCATGTTTTTTACCATCCCGCTTTTCATCTCTTCCATCAGCTGTTTTATGACATCCGCACTTTCCTCCTTCATTTCCGTTCGTGCCTGATTTTGCTTATCATAGATGTTTGCAAAATCCTGCCGGAAAATGTCATGTGCCAGTTCCGACCGCATCGCCTCAATCGACATTTTGGTCAGATAGCCATCATTGTCCCTTGCAGAATACACCATTAGATGTACATGGGGGTGATGTCCCTCATTATGAAAGGCTGCATACCACCTTAAGTCTGCGCTGTCGATTTTCATATGTTTACAGAGCATCGCCCGCTTTGACCTTAATAGCGCCATCCACTGTTCTGCCCGGTCATATCCCAGCCGCGCGGCATCCTCCCTCTTCAAAGAAATGACATGCGTCCATATCACGCCCTTATGTTCCGCTGCCTCTTTCTGCACCTGCCGCAGCATGACAGGCTTCCCTGCGTCAGTAAACAGACCATGCTCCCCGACCCGCTCCACTCTCGGACGGTTTGCTATATAATCCACATAATTTTCCATACTCCCTGAAAAATCCACATAACGCTCCAACGCACAGGATATCAGCTCCGATGCATTCCCCATTGTCGGATGCTCTGAAAAATCCATGTATTCCAACAGCTCCCTTGCCTCCGGGATTTTCCGGACCATCTCCTCGATATATTGTTTCTGGTTTTTGGTCGCCGGAAGGTTATCCCGTCCCCCTGCCATTTTTTCAACGCCTTCCCGTGTTCCTATATAACGGACATAATGTTCTATCCGCGGCGCAGGGACATCCCGCAGATAGCGGGATGTAAAAATCAGCTTTGCCATATACTTTTATTCCCGTCCCCTCTGATACCGGTATGCATCCTCAAACAGGACTGTTCCGTTGATACGGCTGACTTCCTCCACACATTTTGCATGGAGCTTCTGCAAATCCCCTTCATCCACCTCATGACTGTATGCAATCACATGGCAGAGCTTTGCCAGCTCCACTGCCATTTTAAAATCCATCCGCGCCAGACGGTTTTCGCTGTCCTTCACAGTCCCTCCCAGCATAGACGAGAGGGACTGCAAAAGATAATCCTCCGATTTTTCAGCAGAAAGGAATCCCAGATAAAACCGTAAAGCGTCCTCTATCATCTCTGTGCGGCTCAACGCCATCCCCTCCTGCACATAAGCATCTGCTGTCCTGACAAGCTCTTCATCCATCCGGATTGAAAATTTTATTTTTTCCGTGTCCATCCCCCTTTCTCCTTTTATCCCTTTCCCTTTTTGCAGAGCCACCCAAAAAACTGCTTCCTTTCCCGGTTTTCGCCGTTTCTGCCACCTGAACCCTGCAAAAAATGTTTCATGGGTGGCATCCTGTTTTCCCGCACGGCTTTGCCGGGCGGTGTATTACGGGCGAGGAGGCTTTTTTAAGCCACCCGCCCTTTAACCCGCACACATTTCGACCTTGTCCCATCCTCTTTTTCTCCGGAATCCTGCCCTTTCCCAAACTTCGCCAAACGCGCGCTTGACTGGCACTCATGCACATTTCCCCGCCCCTGCTCCCAAAAGCCCACACAGCGGCTCACAGACGCTTACAGGGCTATTCCTCTTCCCCTCTGGCTGCCGCCCTGCTCTGCCTTCTGCCAGTATTTCTTGCCTCTTCCACCCGGCTTACCCTGTCGTCGATGTATTCCCGGGTCGCCAGCGGCACATATTTTTCATAAAGCTTCTGGATGATGTCGTTTAATTCTTCCTGAAGGTTTGCATCCTTTTTCCCCATATGGAAGAAAAGCGCATCCAGTTTCTCCGTATTAAATGTGATTGTTAATGTCGTATTTTTCATTTGTTCCCTTTCTCTGCTTTCATCCGCAGCTAAAACAACCGTCCATACCCATACAGATGCCTCCGCCAATAAGCAGCGTTTAAGTCCGCATACCCGATCGGGTCACCTGCATGGAGCATCCTTCCCCCACCTACATAAATCCCCACATGGCTTACAGCGCTTCCTGAAGCATATGTCCCTGTAAAAAACACCAAATCTCCGGGCTGTGCCTCCCCCTGTGATACGGAGGCACACTGGTCATAAATCCCCTGCGCTGTTGTCCGGGGCAGATAACATACCCCCGACTGTGTATAGACCCAGCAAATATAACCGCTGCAATCAAATCCGGTCGCCGGGGAGCTTCCTCCCCACACATAATCCATCCCGATATATTTCCGTGCTTCCTCCATCAATGCGGCAAAACTTCCATCTCCCATCGCCTCCCCCGCTTCTCCGTTCATTCCTCCTCCGATACCTCCTCCTTGTTTTACAAGACTGTAAATTCTGCGGGCATTGGTTTTATCCTCCACACGGATCTCTTTTCCAAGCAACTGCGACAGGCTTTGGCATATCTGGTTCTGGTCAGAAACAGGAACCGTTACCGTAACGATATTTCCTTTCTCATCCTCTATTTCTTCAAAAGAAACAAAGCATTCCGCAAATTTCCTGTAATCGGCTCTCCTCATATGTTCCTGTTCTGTCCCGAAAAACAGTGTATAGAAATATGACTTGACCAGATCTGCATCAACTGCCCCGTCCCTGACATCCTTATTTATTTTACCAATCTCCCTGTCCAGATCTTGAAAGCTTTCCTGCATATCCCGGATATAACTTCTATACTCCTCCGGCATTTTTAAAGATATCCCACTGCCATAAAAAGACAAAAATACAGCCTGCCTGTTATGATCAGCAGTACCTGATAAGGAACATAACATTACTGAAATGATAAGAAAAAACGGGATACAAATGGCTGCTGTCACGGACAAAACTGCCGTCCTGACACGTTCATCAGTCATTGCTGTAAGCGCTCCTTTTACGGCAAACACTGCCCCTGATACCGACATAAGCCCTCCCCCTTCCATGTTGATATCTGTTAATATCCCATCCGGACACCGCCTGTGCCCTGCTGGTTTTCCTGCAGACTTTTTTCTGCCAGTCCATATGCCCTCTGGATGGCCTCCTCCAAAATCTCTGCATCAAAACCTGCTGACTGGTATCCCTCCCGGATGATTTCTGCGTAATGTTCCGATGGAATCCCAAATTCCCGTCCGGGAGTCATGACATATGCCATGACCCGCTGGCATTTCCCATCCACTTCCACCTCCATCATCTGCTTCCTATACAATCTCGGATACCCTTCATAACAGTCTAACGCCACCTCATCCCGGGCACCGATCTCCCAAAGCACCACCGGAACACTGCTTCCTTCCCGCGGCTCTACCGTCGCAACCGCTCCGTGCCTTGCGCCCCTGAACAGCAGCTCATAATTTTTCAATATCCCCTTCCCTACTACTTCTGCGGTCCGGCACCGGTCAGCCATCTGCTCCAGATTCATGTTGCTCCCGTATGCCATATACAATCTTGTCCTTCTGCCCATTTTTCTTCTCTCCTCATCCTCTTATCATCATCGTTCCTGTTTCCGTTTCCTCATCAGCTGCCTGCTCCTGCAGCCTGCAGCTTTCTGCCCGTTTTCGCCGCAGCCGCTCCTGCTGTGCGATTGCCTGAGCCGGGTCTCTCCACGCGATACACCCCGGCAGATTTTTCAGCAGATGATACCGTGCTGTTTCAAATTCTTTTCCATTTAATCCCAACCGCAAAAGCCACGTCCGGAAGGTATACTTCTCATTCGTTGTCTCCGTCCTGATTCTGCTCGCACAGGTCTGATTTAATGCCTGCGCCGTAACTGCAAGACAAAATTGGATATACGCCTTGATCTTCCCTGCATGGAGCGTCCCGTTGAACAGCCGGAATTCAACCGTCCCTTTCTGGAAAACCGAATGGAGGTTCAGACAATGATACCTGCTCTGGTCATAATGTTGTCCCCTCCTGCTCCTGCCGTTGTACCAGATTTCCTCTACCGCCTCCATACTGGTCGGACGCCGTCTGTTTAATTCTTCCAGAAAACGTTCCTCCACAGGCCTGCACCATCGATGCTGTCTCTCCACTGACACCCCAAGCGCCTTATAGATCAGGTCCTCCTTTGCCGCCATGATATTTGTAAGGTTTCTCAGTTTCCCTGCGTCAAAGGGAGAAGCATCGATATGCACATGGATGCCGCAGCTCTCATTTACGATCGCACCTTTCTTTTTCAACTCACGGATTAATTCCTGAATTTTTTCAATATCTTCATATCTGCAGATTGGGCTGACCATTTCTGTCCGATATACTGCACCCGCCGCTCTTTTCTCCCCGTTAACCTTCTTTTCCGCCCGGATGCTGCCGTCACTCATGAATTTCCACTGTCGTCCCTCCTGATCCACGGCTGCATATGTCTGGTAATAGGTGCCCACATATTCCGACCTTGTCCCAAAATATGTGGCGGCTACCTTGGCCGCCCCTGCCCTTGTGATCCCTGTCATTTCGATCTCTATCCCAAACCTCTGCTCCCTAAGTTCCATTCTCCCCCTCTATCTCCCGCCGGCATCCCCAAACAACTTTGCCTTGTGCTCCGGCGCATGCACCATCAGGTTATACCGTTCATTCCCGCATTTATAAAGGCATACGCCCCTCTGGGGATACCGGATCAGCTGATATTCACACTCCTCCAGCTGCAGGGTATCCGTATAGAATTTTGCATCGATGCTCCCGGCATTGAACAAAAACTGATGGGTCGGGATTGAAAACAACGGCTTTGTATATTCCCGTATGCCGTCCAAATTAAAATCTTCCAGATTCTGGCTCGCAATGATCACGGCAGAATCCTTTTTCCTTACCCTCTTTGAAAAATTACGCACATATTCCACGGCGGTCAGGTTCGACAGAAACAGATAAAATTCATCCAGACTTGCCGCCGCATTTCCCTGTGTCAGCAGTTCATTGCTCATAAAGGAAAGCACATTAAAAAGCAGCGCATCCTTTAAGCTCCTGCTTGCCTGCAAAAGTCCCTTTACCCCAAAGGTAATAAACCCGGAGTCTGTGATATTGGTATGCCCGTTAAAAAACTTACTTTCTGCCCCTATGCATATGGAATGCAGCCCCAACAGGATTCCCTGCAGCATTGCTGCCGTATAAATCTGTTTACCATTTTCATCAAACCTTTTATATTCCTCTTCCATAAAACCATACAGGTCTGATAAAACAGGATAATCATAAGAGTTCATGCGGTCAAAATGGCTTCTGTCACTGATTCCCCACTTGGCATAAAGCTTCTGTACCATGATCTCTATCACATCGAGCTCCCTGTCCGTAAAATCCTTATAGCTCCTAAAAAAATCCTTCAGGAAGCTGATATGCTGTGACAGGCGCGACCGGATGCGGAACGTCTGAGGTGCATCCGCATCCTCTAGCCCGCTGCTGTCATCCCATATTTTAGGCTCCAGCGGATTGATCAAAAACTCGCCGCCCATCAGGTCGATAAAACATCCACCCAGATTTTTCGTAAGCTCTTCATATTCCATTTCAGGGTCAAGGGCGCATATCCGCATGCCCGCCTCCCGTAAATTTGTTAAGATGAGCTTCAGCAGATAACTTTTCCCTTGTCCGCTGTTTCCCAAAATCAGGATGTTTGCATTGGTCTTATCATCCGTGCGTCTGTTAAAATCCACGATCACATTGCTTCCAAACTTATCCTTCCCGACATAAAATCCATTCGGGTCCGTTTTTCCGGAATAATGGAACGGATAAAGGTTTGCCACACTGCTGGCGGGCAATACACGTTCAAACTGATCCCCGAATAGATTCCTCCCTGTCGGCATCACACACCGAAATCCCTGTTGCTGCCGCAAAAGCAGACGGTCCACATTTAACTTCGCACGTATCAGTTCTGTCAGTACCTCTGTCTGTAAAAGCCTAAAACGCTCCAGGTCATGGGCACACAGCTCCAGATAGACCGCCGTATGCAAAAGCGGCTCCCTGTTTCTGTGCATCTGCGCCACAATCGCCGTTACGTCCTGAAGGTTACTTTCTGCCAGCACAGTCTGCTGTAGATCGTTCGTGCTGCTCCGGTCCAACCGGTTTTTATTTACCGCGTTGCTGATGATCCTTTTTTCTTCCATCGCCGTAACATGACGGGTATAGATGTGGAGCGTTACGCCATCCTTTTCCCCGAGATGGGACAGGATTGCCTGCTCATCCGTCGCAGTCGGGTATTCCCTGATCGCCCATACACAGCGATAAGTATTCCCGCATATAAAATGGTCTGTTTCAAACCGGATCACTGACGGCGCAATCATATCCAGAAATTCCCGGATATGAGAATCTTCCCTGTTTTCCTCAAAATCTTTCTGATGTTTTTTCAACTTTCTGCCTCCATGACTGAAAAAATCCCGTCTGCCTTCCGGCATCCGGGATTCGATTTTTTCCTGTTATATAAGTTCCTGCCCTTTTAATCCTCCTGAATGATCCAACGCTCTCCGTCAAAATCTTCAAACTTTTCCGTTGTCACATTTTGCTCATAATATACGGCAAGAAGGCGCTTGATGTCCTCCCTTCCCGCCCTGCTGACAGAAAAGCCCTGTTCTTTCAGGGATTTTTCAATTCGTGACAGATAAGCCAGAGCCTCCCGCTCTTCTTCCTCCTTCAACCGGACGATGATTAAAAATTCCCTCGCTGTTGCCATCTGAACCTGTATCCGGTCAAGATGCTTCTGGTCTTTTTCCAGCAGGCTGCGCACCACAGGGTTTTGTTCCTCCTCCATCCTCCTGCGTAAGAACAGTTTATTCTCTTCAAAGCTCTCCCTGCTGTTTAAGCATAACATCTCAACTTCCGCTACCCCTTTCAGCACCGTCATCAATGCATATATCCGTCTCCCGATGCTCGCTTCTGACAGCACGGATAAATTTGCCGGTTTTATCAGAAAATACACCAGCGTCTCCTGACCGTATGTCACAAGTCCATATTCCGTAAGTGCCTGTACACCGATCAGATGGCGCGTATCTGTCTCCTGCCTCCGCTTTCTTTCCCTTTTCCCTATATATCCGCTCACTCTGAACACCTCCTCCATTCAAAGCTCTGCTGACGGATAAAGAAGAACTCACATGCATATCTGATAAAATCCAGAATGCTGGCATCCTCAAAACGGATCGTCAGAAACGCATAAACTGCCGTCAGCACTGCCGGGAAAAAGATTCCCGCCTGTGTCAGCGCCAGCACCGACGCCACCGCGCAGACCCCTGTAATCCCAAGGTCTTTTAATTGCCAAAGCCACAGGGTAGCCCTTGACTTTAAATTATCAGGGTAAATATACATATTTTTTTCTCCTCACACGCCTTCAAAATCTCCGTTTTCATCCAATTCTCTGTTTTTCTGCAAAAAGCAAGCGATCCGCCGCAGGACAAAGTCCACACAGGGAATCGCCACGCTATTTCCAAGGGCACGGTATCTCGCATTGTCAGATGCCCCCGGAATATCCGTCCATCCATCCGGAAACCCCTGCAGCCGTTCGCACTCCAATGGTGTCAGGCGGCGCACCTGTTCTTTATTTTCTACAACGCACTTATCCCCATTGATATACTGGTTTCCTGCTCCCTTATAATCTGAATAAGTGAGCGTCCCGACTGTTTTCTGATAAGTTTCCTTCTCACAAAATACCGCATGACGGTCCATACACGTCAGACTGTAGCTCACATCCGGCAGACACCCCAAGCCATTTCCCCCATTCTGCAACTGTCTGCCGATAATATTTCCCGTAATACAATAGCTTCTGGGATTCATGGCACACTTCCTGTTTTCTTCTCCTGTCATCCTTCTATCCCCGCCTGTTTCTTCAGCGCCCAAAGAAGCTGCTCCGGGAGCTTCTTCCCCCTTGCTTTTACCCTTTCCAGTATCCCCCGGCACGCTTTCTGGCTCAAATAATATCTTTGGGGCGGTGAGTCCTCCAAAATCTGCCACAAGAAAGATTCGACGGCGACGCTGGGGGACTCCCCAGTATTGAGCGTCCAGCACTCGCCAAGCCACGCTGCATCGTTTTCCCAAAATGGCAGCCCCAGCAGATTCCCAGCGCCCGGTGTCAGGTCGAGGCACATCACAGGAACAGTCTGCGATCCGGATGATTTCCTGCAGGACCGCCCTGAAATCCTCCCCCGCCGCACTGCTGAATGCTCCCGGCACATTTTCCCAGACCATATACCGAGGTCGTCTAAGGTCATCTGATATCCCTCTTGTACCATCTGCATCCCTCATCTCCTTTACGATCCGCACCTGTTCCATAAATAATCCTGACCGTTCTCCCGACAGCCCTTTTCTTTTCCCGGCTACGGACAAATCCTGACAGGGGCTGCCGCCGCAGATAATATCCACAGGAGGGATATTTTTCCCGTCGACTCTCGTGATATCCCCTAAATGTTCTATTTCCGGGAAATGGATTTTTGTTACCCGGATTGGGAATGCCTCTACCTCGCTTGCCCAAACTGGCTTTATCCCATTATGGACAGCTGCCAGCGGAAATCCCCCGATCCCATCGAACAGACTCCCCAATGTCCACATTCAGCTCCCCCTTATTCCAATTTCATCATCTGCTTTTTCTCAGCCCTCTGCATTCCTGCATTCCAAAACTGGATAGTATCCCCTTCCTTTTCCAAAAGCTCCTCCAGCCGCTTTATCAGATTTTCAACATGCCCCTGCCAGCCAATCCAGTTTTCTTCCTTCAGCCAGCCGTTCCACTGATATTCTTTGCTCCTTTCCCTGCTCCGTCTCAGCATATCTTTCAAATAGTTTCGGATTACCATGACCGTTTTCCGCTTTCCTTCAAACTGCGTTATTTTTGCAAAATTCATTTCTTTGCTTTTTTTATCGGAACCTCCATATAATCTATACTGCTCCCCATCCAGATACGCCATAATGACCTCTGCCAACACCATTGGCTTTGTATGCACTTTCCCATCTTCGCACACATCCCCATAAGCATCCCAGCATTTGCTTCCCCCACTCAACTTCTCCAACTGCAAATGCCCGTCCTTTGGAAGTATCTTTTCCAGCTCGATTATAATATCCAGCCCTTCATCCGACTCTAAGGCTTTGATTCCCCAGCATCCCATTTCCAAACCTCCTGATATCGTTTTTATTTTACCGTGATTGCCTGCACCACAGACCGGGTCAGGTTTATCGCCCCCTGCGCCGCATAAAATGCCCCCGTTACATTAGCCCTCGTTGTTGTATCCAGCCCAAACTGCCCTGCGATCCGGGGGACTTCCCCTGCCGATAACATCAGCCCCATCCCCAACAGCGCATGGTCCTTTACTGCCATCAGCCCTGCCGTCAGGATCACTGCCTGCAAAAAAGCTGTCAGGCACAGCCCTACCACCTGCTTGCACCAGCTGATAAATCCATCTGTATATCCCCGCGGGACACTGAACAGATAAAGGCTTCCAACAGAAATCTGGATGAGAAGGATGCCTCCCCTTTTTAAATTTGCAAAAAACACCTTTATGACCGCATATCCCATCAAGATCAAAAGGAATATCATTAAAATCGGGCTGTCTACTGCAGATATCCCGCCAAACACGCCCGACACAGCTGCTTCCTGCCAGGTCCCGGCATCCTTTAGCGAGGAAAGTATCCGCTGCGCCGCCTCCCCAAATGTCTCCCCGGAACCGCTCAGGCCACGCGTCAGACTTGCCTGCAGCGATACACACAGGCGGTACAGCTCCACCGGCACGGTCGAAAACAAGCTTGCCGCAAAAAAGCCCTTCAACGCATTTACCCCAGTTTCCCGTATGCTCCCTCTTCCATTTTGATACTCTATCCCACACTCAAACCCTGCTACCACAAGACCTGTCACATACAAAGCCCATGCCAGACAGGAAAAAAACATTACGATTGCCTGTACCCATTCCATTTCAAACAGGTCTGCCCCCATATTTCCCATCTGAGCAAAAAAGCTTCCCAAAAATCCTACGATCTGTCCATAGACCCAGTCCGTAATCTGCCCCAGGACCGTGTCCGCAACAAAATCCCATATAAACATCTGCCGCTCCCCTGTCCCTTTTTATCAGATTCCGAGTATCTTCCATACATACATCGGCGCAGTCAGCATCAGCACAAGACACACAAATAAGATAGCGGGCGGCGCCCAGTCAAACTGCCCGTGTTTGCGGTAATCAAAATATGCTGTCCCCAGCTTCCCGAAAAAGAAAACTGCCAGGATCATATCTATCGCCGGGAACACCACGTTGTCCACCACAGTTTTTATCTGCCCTGCCGCACTGCTCCATGTTTCCTCGATCACGCCCGCCACATTTGCTTCCTTTGCACACACGGGGAACGCCATCATCCCTGCCGCCAGCATGACAGCCCCCAGTAAACACACGACTTTTTTTGTTTTCTGCATTTAAAATCTCCCTTCTTTTTCATCTCCACGGATTCTGGGGCGCGATATGCCAGTCTTCCCATAGGTTCCCCTGTATCTGCAAGGTATCCGTCAGATTCCTGGCAAGCATCCCCGCCGGAGTCCAACAATCCATCAGCCATGTATATGGCGTATAACTTCCATCCGGATACCAGATTGGAGTAAAATGGGTCCTCCCCCTGTAAGTGCTGTAGCTGTTTTCAAAAAATTCATGGGTCATGCCATAGCCATCCCCCATGCGCTCTAATAATCTCCAGAAGGTTTTATATCCGAATTCCGGGAAATAGGTGACTGCATTCTGCGCAGGGGTTACCGCATCCGGCTGGTCTGTCTGCACAGAAGTCATGACCCTTTCATGAAACCCGTATCCTGATTTCATCGTTTTCCCATTTGCAGTCGGGGATTTTTCATCCCCCCAAAGCTCCATAGATGCACTCAGGCTGGCAGAATGACGTTCCAGCAAAAACTCCCACCAGCCTTCGTCAACCCAATATCCCTCTTCCTCTGCCTCCGGTGTCTCATGCCAGACCCATTCTGCCTTCCACCACGGCTTCCACACACTCCATCCTGTCGTTGTTGCTTCACTCCGATAAGGTATCTGCACAGCCTGAAAGCTATCGTTTCTATCGTCCGCATTCGGGTCCGGAGGGGGATTTTTCCCAAGCTCTGTAATCCTTGCCGTAATGATCCCTTTTTCTGCAGTTCCGCCTCCCTCTACCGTTACAGGGATTTCCATGACCTGCTCCTCTTTTGGCGTTGTCCATCGTACCCATGCCAGCTGTTCCTCCCCTTCCGGATAATAGACATTTTCTACCCTGTAATCACGCCCACCTATCTGAAATGTCACAGTTACCGGATGCTCCGGGTCGCTCTGTCCCCCCTTGATCCGGACAGACGTGATGACTTCTGTATTTGTCCGGTATTCATAGTCATAGCTCGCTACTTCCGGTCCTTCCGGCAGGATATCCTGAAACCGGACAATCCCAAGCCCAAGGCTGCTTTTTATTTCTTCATCCGATACCGTCTGGTCCGTGCTCTTTCCCCACGCCGGATATCCTAAATCCCCTGTTTCCAAAAACATGGACAGCGGAAGGTTTTTATGCGTAAAAGATACCATCCGCTTCCGCAGCCCGCCGCTTAGTTTCTCATCATAAAGCGCAGCTTCCGTAGCGGTCGTTGCGATCATGCTCCCCTGAAAACGGTAATAACCGACCGGCTCTAAAAGCAGCTTATATCCCCCGCTTACCAACACTTCAAAGTCCATCCCGGTCAAACCTGCGATACTCCTGATGACCTGTTCATCCGTAAAATAATTTTTGATCGCTTCGATATTGGCAGCACCATTGCTTTGAGAACTGATAATCTTAGGCAGTGCCTGCGCAGGGTTCACATATTCATAAGTGCCTGTATCCACTGACAGGGCAGTTCCTCCAGAATAAGAAAGTTTACATACCTTCCCGAAAGAGTAATCTATTTTCGGTTTTTTGTTTGTCAGGTCGACCGGCCTTGTGACCGGCTCCCTGCCCTCTGCCCGGACCACCGTCACACGCACCCCGTCATTGCCCGGCGACCACACATTCTGGCTGCTCCCCTGCCCCATGCTTCCCCCGCCGCCGTCCACATTTCCATCCCCCACTGCCTTCACTGGAATGGCACACAGCCAGCAACAAAGGAACACAGCACATAAAATCCTCCATTTTCCTTTCACCGCTTTCCTCCCATATACGAAAAAAACACCGCTCTATGCGGTGCTTTTCCCCATGATGTTTAATCCATCACGCCTATCTTATTTCCGTTTTCATACATATCCTGCGCGACAGTTCCCGAGCTGCCGCCGCCCTCATTTTCCACCCAGCCAAAGCCCGGTATAAAAATCTGTCCACCATCCGTGTCGCCCGCCTGAGGTTCCTCCTGCCCCGTTGTTTCCCCCGGTGCATTTTCTCCCGGCTGCTGATCCGGGTTTTTTAACGCCTCCTCCGGCACCTCCGGTTTTTTCACATCCAGCTGGATGCTTTGCACAGTGTCCTTCTCCTGTCCGTCATCCGCCCCATTCTCCAAGCCATCCTGTGCTGTCTCTCCCGATTCGGTTTCCGATTCTGTTTCAGCCTGCAGGCTCTCCGGTTCTGTCTCCACTATCCCATCCCCGTTTTGCGCCCCTTGCCCTTTTTCTTCCTCCTGTTCCATATCCACCGTTATCTCTGTAACTTCCCCGGTTTCTGCCTCAAACCGTTCCTCCGGCACAGCTTCCGGCTTTAGCTGGAACCAGATTGCCACCAAAAGCCCTGCACACAATAAAATGCCTCCTAAAACCAGAAGATACCTTTTTGCCTTTTCTGTCAGTTTCATCTCTCTTCCTCCATATTTATCCATTGTTCCCCTGACCACAACATACTATAAACGGTCCGCAAAGTCTATCACTACCTAAAAAACCTCCGTATATCCTGCCTGAACTTTCAACTCCATCTCAAGCGGTAATAACATTTTCCCTAAAAAACGCACCGGGGCTTCCATCCGGATTATTCCCTCCGCTTCAAAACGCTGTGTCCCCGACGGGTCTGATGGCGCAAACGGTGCATTCCGTATCGTAACTTCCAGCCCATCCAGCGCAAATTCTTCTGTCTGTCCATCCCCCATATATTTGAAACGCCTGCCGCCATCCAGCTGTGTCCCAAGTATTCTGTCCAGCTGTCCGTACACATCCCCCGTATCCAACGTTTCTTCCCAGGCATCCTCCCCAAAGGGCTGATAACTTCCGGAATATCCCTCCCGCACACCATGATAGACCCCTGCATAATTATCATTTACCACGGAGATGATCGCATCTTCCAATGCATCCCTTACTCCGACTGCAATAATCTGGAGCCGGAAATACTCGCTGATTCCGCAAAAAATGACCAATAACGCCAACGTTACCGCTGCCGCCATCGGAACTCCTGAACCGCCCTTCCCCTTAAGGCATTCTATCGTCCTGCACACCAGTCCTCTTATCTTTTCTTTCCGTCCGCCTTTTATTTCCAATACACCTCCGATTTCCCTGACGCCTCTGCCCGCAATGTGACCGGGAACGAACCAAATTTTCCAAACAGACCGATATTTGTTTCATAGGTGAGCGTTACGGACACATCCTTATTTAGCTGTATCCGCCCCTCCTGCGACCATGAGATATCCGGTTCCAGACCTGTTTTTTCAATCAGGCTTTCCTCCCGACGGTCGGTTTCTGCCCCCACCCGACCTGATATTTCCGCTTCCCGCACCAGCTCTGTAGCAAACACATCCAGCTGCTGTTTTTTTACAAACACCGGGAGTACCTGCACACACAGCGCCAGCACCAGCATCCCGCACAGGACCAGAACGACCATATCCACATATCCTTCCCCGCTCCGGTCCCGCCACAGCCGTTTCCACCGTTTTCCCATCTTTCCCCTTCTTTCTTTAAAACATCCCGCCCAGATTCTCTATTGCCACATAACAGATGATCGTAAGATATGTGAGCAAAAAACACATCAGCATCACAAAGGAAAACACCCTTATCTTAGGCGGTATCTTCTGCGCCTCTGCCTTTAACCTCTGCAGTTCGATCTGCTTAAAATCATGGGACAGCATCTGAAAATACACAGCACTGTCATCCCCGCGCAGCACCCCTATCAGCCCCCTTACCACATCCGACAGCATCGGGGAGTTGATTCTTGATTCAAAACGTGTTAATGCAGCTTCATAGTTAGAGGACCTCATATCCGCTATCAGGATATCCAGCTCACCTGAAAGGCTCTCTCCCGCATTCATGCGAAACCGCTCCAGCATCCCGACCACATTCCTGCCTGATTTTAATTCCTGTTCGATCGTTGCGACCAGCCGCGGAAGCTGCGCTTCAATCTCATCCCGCTTTGCTTTCAACCGTTCGTCGGCCTTTTGCATCTCCTGAAAGTATAGCAGCACCGCCAAAATGACGATTACCGGGGTTAAGAGCGGAACAAAAAGCACACAGGGGATGGTACCCAATAATACTGCCCCTGTCTTTACAAGGGCATACGCCTGATAGACTTCCGGGGAAAGGTTCATTCCCCCTGCCTTTAATATCCGGTCCAGCCTCCCTCTCCGGTATGCTTCCATATGGATATATTTTGACAGATACACTGCCGCTGACATCAGACAGGCTTCTATGGTCTTTACCGTCTTTTTTTCCTGCCGGACCGTCCCCAGCATCGCCCGCGCCGTCCTGAGCGTCGGGAGCCTTAAAAAAGAGCTTGCCAGAAAAAACAGCCCCATCGCCAGAAATACACCAAATAAAAAAAGAAGAACTGTCACTGGTATTACCTCCTGTACTCGATCGGACGGGTCAGTTTCACTACAAAACCCGCTGAAATAAAAATTGCTGCCGCTGTCCCTGCAAGGATGACCTGCCCCAGGACAGTATGCATCAGCACTCCGTACCACTCTTTATTTAACAGATACATCAGCGGGATATTCCCAACCACAAAGATGACCATGATCAGAAACTCCTTTCTCGGCTCTGCGATGAGGTATTCCAGCTCTGCGTTTACATTACGCATATCGGATAATTTTGACACGATCGGTACAAGCGTCGTTTTCAGGCTGCGGTCTCTCTGACAGTCGCTGAGAGCATCACACCATTCCCCGAACACCTCATTATCAATCCGTCTTTTCATCGTATGCAGTGCTGCGTCAATATCCGGGTCCACCATCCGCACCTGCATCAGAAACGCTCCAAACACTTCTGATACCGGCGGGTTCAGATACGAAATATTTTCTTCTACTGCCGTCACGATGTCCTCCGTCCTAAGGTATGCCGTCGTTATCACGGACAACGCTGTTTCCAGCTCCGCCGATACATCCCTTTTGTAATGGTGCGCGGTCAGCTTCACATACCAGAACGGGAGAAACAAAAATCCTGACGCCAAAACCGGGGCTAAGAGCAAACTCCCCAAAAGCCCTGCCAAGACCGCCCCGATCAAAAACAGTATGAGCGAAACGGCGCACACCATTGAAAACCGTTCCCCCCGCCCGGTCAATTCAAGCACTTCCTGTGCTTCCAGAATCTCCCGGCGCAGGATTCCCTTCTTTCGTTTCCCTGTCGATTCCCTGATTTTTTCCCTGATCCCCTGTCTGGGATGGATAAACGAATCAAACAGCCCCTCTGTAAATTCTGATATATTGAGATTCAGAAGCAAAAAAAGCCCTGTTACCAGCCCTGCACAGGCAAGCGTTTCTATTGCGATCATTTTTTCTGTCCCTTCCTTCCATTCAACGGTGCAGCAAGCCGCACCAACATCTCCTGCGGCATCCCATTCTCCATCAGCCGCCTCCTAAGGCTATCCGAAATGGCATTGACCCTCCGGTGGCTGCCTTTTACAATAAATTTCCCGTTTTCGATCCGGTTCTCCTCAATCTGATACTCAAATAATGGCCGGAAGCTCCGTGTCCCGTCCGGAAGTATCTCGCATTCCATGATCTCCATTAAACGCCTTTCCTTGTTTTCCAGCTGCTTACAGAACGCAACGATCGGATACGCTTCCGTCACAAAACCCATCAACGTTTCATCCCGCATCTCCACTGCACGCTTACACAGGGAAACCATCCGGCGGTATGTCGCATCACAGCTCATGGAATGGATCGTCGTCACGACCGCCACTCCCGTCCGTGCCGCTTCCTGCGCCGCATTTGCCTCCGGTCCCCTCATTTCCCCGACTACGATAATATCCGGATTAAACCGAAGGGCCATATCGAGCAGCGCCGTCTGGTCAATCCTCTGCCTCTCATTTTCACTGTCACGGGTCAGGGTATGGATTACGGAATTTACCACCCGTCCCTCTTTTCTGCGTACCAAAGCCAGCTCCCTCGAACCGTTCTCGATGCTGTAAATACGCTTATTGTCCGGTATGGTTGTCAAAAGCCACCCCAGAAGTGTTGTTTTTCCCGAGCTGGTTGCCCCCGCCACACACACGGAAATGCCATATCGGATACACTCCGCCAGAAAATCCAGCATTTCCTCCGTGGCAGTCCCGCCATCTATAAAATCCTCTTTTTTCATATTCTGCGGGTTTACGATACGGATTGACGCTGCGACACCCACATCTTCATCCACCACCGGGGTTTTTAGCACAGCAATGCGGATATTTTTAGCCAGATGTCCCAGCACGCTCGGGCTGGCATCATCCAGCACCATACCGGATACATGCAGCATCCGACGGACCACATTGACCGCATGCTCCGGGCTTTCAAAATGTTCCTCCAGCTTTCTCGTCTCCCCGCCCGAAAACTGTACCTCCACATCGTCCCATGCGTTGATGTCAATCTCCTCGATCCCTTCTCCGTAAACATATTTTGTCAGGAAGCCAAATTCCGCCATCTCGGAATAAATAGCATCGATCAGCTCCTCCGTCCCCATCCCTGCCACACATATCCTGTGGTCCTGGATATACTTTCCTGCAAACCGCCTGATCTGTGCTTTGACCTCATCGCTTCCCCCCGCCGTTACAAGACCGCTGTACTCCTTTGACAGATACCCCTGCACTTCCCGAAGCACGGAAGAAAAATCCCGGCTCTCTCCTGAGGCAAAAAACAGGTCGCTGCTTTTCATCCTGCCCGGTTCTTTTCCTGTGCAGGGTCTGTTTTCAGGTAAACGTCCCTTTTCTTCTTTCTGCTCCCTTTCCGTCGCCGCCTCTGTTTCCTCTACATCTGGATTTTTAAAAGCTTCAGATAGGTCTGCGCACCATCCGGCCCGGCTTCGCCTTTCGCCTAACATCCAAACACCTCCCCGGTTACCGCCTCTATCGCCCTCCGAAAGCCTCTGCTCTCCTTTAATCCCAGCTCTTTAAACAGGTTTCCTTGCAGCACCTGCTCTTCCACTTCTCGGGAATATGGAATCTGGAATACGGTATTCCCCAACACCTGCTCCATATGTGCGCTCGCTTCATTCGGCCGAACATTACTCGCAGCCTTATACTGCTTGTCCGCATCCCATTTACTTTCTTTCAAAAGCGGCAGCTGGCTGGAAAAATAGCTGACAGATTTCAGGTCGCACCCTGTCAGCCTCAACACAGAATCAGCCTCCATCAGGGAAACTGCGGAAAGGATGTCGTTGGCGATATAGCTGCTGCAGTCAATGATGATACATGGTGCGATCTTCCTCAAACACTCCAGCAGTTCCTCTGCCTGCACCCTTTCATATTGCGGATAAGTGTATTCATTCTCCCCTTTCCGCATTCCAAGGATTGTCAGATGCCGGAGTTTCTTATGGGTAATACAATGATGCCGCACAAGATTCTCCGTCACATGGGCTGCTGCGAGGATACTTCCTAAAGAATGCTCTTCTTCCAGCTCCCCCGGAGGACAGATACAGGGCAGCATTGGCGTATTCATATCGCACAGAAGCAGTGCTACGTCCTGCTTCTGCATTGCCAGCCGCATGGCAAGCTTGGATGCGACTGTCGTTTTTCCGCACCCCGGACTCCCCCACACCGCAAGCATCTGGTTTTCCGGTTCCTCCCGATACGCTTCCTCTTCCTCTGGCTGATGGCAGAAAATGCTGTTTTTTATAAAATTCAAGGCTCCTGCACCTCCTGCGGCTCTTCTGTACTTTCTTCGCTTTCCTGTATTTCATCTGCAGACAGGCTTTCCTCTGCTGTATCTTCTGCTTCAGCATCATTTTCAGGCAATTTATCGGTTACATGCACTTCCATATCTTCTGTCTGTCCGTTGTCCTTCCCGTCCTTTTCTTTTTCCAATCCCTTTAAAATGGAATCCTGAGCAGCCACAAATTTTTCAGCATTTTCCCGTTCTCCACGATAGACCAGGGATAAATGGATTTTCCCTTCCGCCTCCAGCTCTGCCAAAAGCTTTGATTGCTCCGGGGCTGCCAAAAGCGTTACGGTTCCCGGAAGCTCTTTTTCTTCCCCTTCTTCCTGCGCTTCTGTATTCGCATCATTTCCGCTGGATGCCGTTACCGCGATCACTTCCATGTATTTTAATTCCGGCAGTATTTCTGTCGTCCCCTGCTTTTTGTAATCCGGCGCGATCACTGAAACAATATCCCCGCTCTTTAACTTTCCGGACAAGCCATTGGCAAAGGCTTTTACAGAAATGGAGATTGCCTGTTTTTTTCCATCCAGATGATACAGATAAGCATTTTCTGCAGCCGGTTCCACTTCCACCTTGGAAGTCAGGATATAGTCCCCTTCCACAAAATCTGCCACCGCATACTTCCCGATCACCGCATAAGGGTTTCGCGCTACATTTTCAGGAAGATTAAAGCTTCCTACTTCCACTGTCTTTACCATATCCGCCGTAATCTTTTCCCCGCTTTTAATCTGCTTTACGACCCGCACGATCTCCGCCTTATTTGCAAGACTTTTGTTAAAAAGCGGCGTGATGCCGAAACAGATCAGCAGTGCCGCTGCAATACACATTACCCCCAAAACTGTCCGATTCTTAAAAAACTGCATTGATATTCTCCTTTTTCTCTACAAGAGAGGGGCGGTCTGGATACCGCCCCTCCCTGTTACGCCTGTTTTCTTCTGCGCCCAAAATAAATCCCTATTGCCGTGGCAGCGGCCATGATCCCTAACACAAGCATTCCTTTTTTTCTCATCTCATCCATCCTCCTGTCTGTAAACAATAAATAACAGCTGCTCCAAAGCACAAAAAAGGGCACAATGGAAAACCCTTTTCCTTTCCATCCGCCCTTTTTTGCAAATAGACATATCCTAAAAACAATACCAGGCCGATCAACGATGCGCTGACCGCCCCCTGCAGACCGAGGACCATTCCACTGCTCCCTGCCAGCTTAATATCCCCGCCGCCAATCCCTTTTCCCTCTTTTCCGCATAATGCCGCAACCAAATACGGCACTAAAATGAATCCTCCCAGAATATAACACGGGGAAACATTCAAAAATAACACCCTCAGGCATGCCGTCATCACAATCCCTGCCTGCAGCCGGTCTGAAACCTCCCGATACCAGATGTCCCTGACCGAAACGGCTGCAAGCAAAGAAAAAAAAGCTGTAGAAACCAGCATTTCCATCCAAAACACCTCTGCAGCCTGAAATGCCGGCTCAGCCTGCATAATCAAACATCTCCTTGACCCGGTTCGTCAGCGTGGGCAGTACCGTATCATTAAACAATGCATACAGCCCGGCAAGAAGCAGCGCCCCCAATACCACTGCGATCAGGATTTTTACTGCGGTATCCACATATCCTTCTCCCGACGTTTCTGCCAGCTTTGTCTTTGCCTCCCATACTTTCATGACTACAGCCGTGTGGGCTTTCCTTACCTGATTTCTCCATTTTCCCATCTTCCCATTCCTCCATTTTTTCATTGCATCTGCACATACCCTGCTTCTTCTCCCGGTCCCGGCGGTGGGCTTCCATATCCCTGCACTGCCGCTGTCTGTACCTCCCTCATCACCTGCCGGTATGCCCCCAGAACCTTTCCATAAAGCTGTTCCCTGAATTCTGCAGTTACAGGAAAACATACTTCCGAATAACCATCCACTGTTTTACGGCTTGGCATTGACACGAACAGACCGTCCCTGCCTCCTTCTACAATTTTGATTCCCCGCACTCCAAAGCATCCTCCGATCGTTGCAGATGCGTAAGCTCTGATCCCACCCTGTCCTCCGGGCGGGCACACGGATGTAATCCGTACCTCTACCTCCTGCATAATGTGCTCTCCTTTTTCTTTTGTTCTGTTTTTTCATGACCTCCCCTTCCTCGTGCTACATTTCTAAACATGACTCCATCTCCGGCTCTGCTCCCTCAAACGGTATCTGTACAAACCCGATCTGATCCACATAATAAAATGTGCTTCCGTGTCCATCATACAGTTCTAGGACATCGCTGACAGACAGGACATGCCCCTTGTATCCTTCCGGAAGCTTTGCCTGAAACGCATAATAGAGGCTTTCAAGGTCATCCGTCTTGGCGATCCCGTCATAGACTATCCGATACTTTACCCTGTCCGGTTCCCCAAACAGCCTCTTTGTCTCCGCATAGCTGATAAATTTCATCTCAATATCCACTCCCGGGTCTAACTGCCATACTCTTACCCGCTTCACACCTCCGGGGGCTTCCTTAATATCTTTTCGGCTTTCCAGCAGTTCAAACGTCCTTTCTTCCCAAACGATATCCCTGATCTGCCCCTGCTTTTTCAGAAACCCCTCCAGCTCCGACGTGTGGAATACAGGGTCTGCCACCGCATATCCCTCCCTCACATATCCGGCACGGTTCCCATAGAACACGATGATCCCGTTTTCAATCCATACCTGCTTTGCCATCTGTTCCTCCCAAAATCCTTTTATTCAAGCAGGTCGCCCGAAGGCTCTACCCTTTTCCCCTGTCTTTCCTCCAGTATTACCTGTCCGTCCAGACTACAGATTTTGATCCGGTACTGGTATCTTTTCTGCATCAGTACATATCGGTGCGCTTCCTCCATACTTCTTAAGGCAACCCCATCCGACAATCTGCCATCCTCTAAAAAACAATACCCCCAGTACCGCCCATTCCCCTCCGGCTTTCTTCCACCCGGACAAATCTGTGACAGATGCAGCCTTTCCTTTTCCCCGAGAAGTTCCGGCCGCAATATACCGAGCATATTTTCACGCCACCCGATATGTCGTTCCCCGTTTTCCAAACAGATCAGCCGAAGCGCCCCCCTTTCTGCTAAAATCCCGGAACCTTCTCCCCCGAGGCACAGAAAAATCTGGCCGCTTTTCTCCTCCTGCCTTAACACGACCACCCTGTCTATAAGGCACTGGGAGCCATCACATGGTTCGCAATCTTTCTCTGTATACATCTTTATATACCTCACATTTCTCCTGCACCTTCCTCTGCCGTCATGTCCTCTACTGTCCCGTGTGTCTCTCCAGACGTCTCTTCCTGTCCAAGCTCAGTCTCTTCTACACCTCCGTCCTCGGATGGAACGCCCGTCTGGATTTCTTCTGTTTCTGCAGGTTTCTCTATGACCTCTTCTGTTTCCGGAAGCGTCCCGGCCTCTTCCGTACTTTCCTCTGTACTCTCCCCTTCTGTCTCTGCTTCGGTCGGGCTGTCTGTATCTACAGTTTCCTCTTCCGTTTCGGGTACATCCCCATTCTCCGGTTTTGGCATCGGCGGCGGAGGCGCTGTATCTGCCTGCGGTCTTACGATCAGCTCCAGGCCTATTTCCGGCACTTCCATCACACGCGGGCTTGTATCCATTTTTCCGGCTTCCGGATACACGATGTGCGCTCCGGTAATCTGACCATCGCTGAGTCCACAGCCCAGCTCATAATAAATCGGCTTCCCATCCTCTGATGTGGGCAGCTTACATTTTAAACTTCCGCGCTTATTTGCCGGCTGGTCACCGCAATCATAAGCAACTCCCCAATACGGGTCGCCGCCAGCCCAGTCCACCCAGATCGGATGGGATTTGCAATGGCTGTTATGCTCATGCGTCCAGTTATAGCAAGCGTTCTGATGGGTATGGTAAACTGCCTTTGTATAGCAGCCACCCTCCACATCCTGATGTGCAACCTCCCCCACATGCGTCCCCTCTGCGTCTGTGTGGTAATGGTAATCATAGGAAATTTCCCCCGGTACCTCCTGCACGCCGATCACAAGCTTCTGGGGAATCTGCAGGATAGCTTCCCTAAATTGTGAAAATGTGGCATCCTGACTTACTTCCATCCCTTTTGTGAGCAATGCGGATGCCAATCCCTGCTTTCCATTACTCACAAATGTAAAAACCGATTTTAACTGGTCGTTTAATTCCGTTTTAAGCTGCGTAAGAAATTCCTGCATACTGGTCTGATACGCGCCAACAGCATTGCCGACCCCTTCCAGCCCTGCATTCATGCTGGCGTTATGCTGCGTAATGCTTTCTTTGATACCGGAATGCCCTTCCTGTACCTTCGCACCATGGGCAGAAATACTATCTAAAATAATCTGCTGGTTCCCCTTCAAATCTATTCCCAGCTCCCCGATAGCATCCTGACCGGCACCCTGCGCCTCCTGCAATTTCTCAAAATAAACTTCCAAAGCACTATTCAAGGAAGAAAAAGACGCATTCAGCTGATCCAGGTTTTGCTGCATTGATGTCCCGAGGCTTGCCCGCATCCCGTCAAGCACCTTTAACGTTTCTGCATGATCGGCTTCTGTATCCGCTGAAAGCTGTGTGATCAGTACCTCCAGCTGCAGATATGCAGCTTCCAGTTCACCGTCTATCTTTTTTGTGGCTTCCTCGATAGCATGCATCAGCTCCTGACAGTTTTCCTCCTGTTTCTGGTCCATCGTTTTCAGCGCAGCACCGATCTGTTCTTTTGTATCAGAAATCTGCACATGGATTTCCGACAGCCGTTCCTGAAGCCCGGCTGCAGACAGATTGATGTTTTCAGACAATTCTTCTAATGATGCCTTTGTCAAAAGCTCCATCGAAGAGAAACGGCTTTCTATATATTCCATATTTTCTTTTGCCGTTCCCTGCAGATTCTTCTCCAGCTCTTCCAGTATCCCTTCCAGCTCACTCTTCTTGTCAGCCATCTCTCCCTTTAAATCTGTACCGAGCTCTGCAAGCGCTTTCTGTCCGCTCTCCCCGATTTCCGTTAACTGCTCCTGTGTCTTTTTGACCGCATCGTCCAATTCCTGAAACTGCTTTAACAGCTCCTCCTGATGCAGCTGCCCTTTCTGAGCCATCTCTTTTAATGTATCCGAAAGGGTTTCCTGTGCATCTGCCAGCTGCTCCCTGACGCCCGAAATCTGCTTTTGCAGCTCTTTTGAGCTTTCCCGTAGCGTTTCTTCATGTGCTGCATGATATTGCTCCAGCTTTTCCTGTGTCTGTCCGACTGCCTGATCGACCCGTGAAAGCCCTTCCCCAATCTCTTTCATGGACTCCGAAACCTGTTCCCTGATCAGTTCCGTTTTTTCCTTCAGATTTTCAACAGATGTCCCAAGAGACTCCCCTTGAGAAAAAACCTGCTCCAGCGTATTCTGGTTATCCTGTATCTGAAGGTCCAACTGCGTCAGATGCTCCGAAACGGACGACAGGTTTTCTTCCATCTGCGCTGTCACACTGCTTTCCAGATGTTTGACCGTCGTCTGCGTCTTTTGCTCCGATGTGTACACTTCCTGATAGGCATTCACATATAAATCCGTAAGAGCTTCCGCCAACTGATGGATTTCCTCTCCGGAAAGCCCTAAATTTAATTCCAGAATCGCCTGTTCCAGCGCTTTCACCGCAGATTCACGGTCAAAGGAGCTTCCATCCCCGAACAGTCCCTCCAGCATCCGGATTGCGGTATCGATCACTTTTTCCTTTTCGCTCTCCCCCAGTCCCGAAAGCATCTCCAGCCCATTGTCCTCTCCCTCCAGATATGCTTCAAAAACTTCCTGCATGGTCGGGATTTTTTCCCTGCATCCATGCATAAGTCCTCCTGTCAAAAGTGCCGCTGCCACAATTCCTGCCCCTGCCAGCAAAACGATACGATTCCTTTTTCCAGTTTCCTTCTTCTGTCTATTACGGCTGGTTTCACAGCCATCCTTTTTTCTTTTTTCCATCATCTTTTCCTTTCTTCTCATTAATCGTTTTCTCTTCTGGACCGGTTGGGTCCCTGCACCTGCCTGTACCTTTTTTGTTCATCCCGTTTTTTCCTCATTTAAAAGCCCTGATAGGTCTGATATCAGGCTCAGCCTTAAACGGTCCGGCATTGTACGGAACGCTGCCCTCACAAATGCTTCTACCGTCTCCGGGGACTGGTCACCCGGTTCGATCACTGTCACTTTACGCAGTGTTACCTTCCCGTCCGCTATCTCCAACGCCACGATATCCCCATATCCAATCCCGGTTTCCACACGCAGCTCCTTTGGAATCAATACCCTACCTTTTGCATCCATCAGCTTATATATCCTCTTCTCCACTACTCCCCTCCCTGTTTTCTATTTCCGCAAGATTTTGGCAAAATGCTTCTGCCTCCTCTTTTGTCACACTGATTTCCATTTTTTCCAAATCCAGCACGAGGGAAGCAATCTGTGCACATTCTTCCGTCAGGTCTTTCATCCTCGCCCCCGGCCTGTATCCGCCGCACGTCCGGATGTATCCCTTTACCCGGCTGTCATACATCCCTGTCAGCATATTTTTTATCAGTGCAAAATAAACGCCGACCATGCAGGAATCCTCTATCCTTACCGCCGGCATACCATCCCAGCCTAAAGCCAGCTGCTGTCTGCCCCCGGTGCGCGATTCGATCAGTTCCCGTGCCCGGTAAAGTTTTTCCAGATTTGTCATCCCCCACCTCCCAGAAATTCCGGGGCAAAAAGAGTCATCTGACCGCTGCTGCGACGCTTCTCCTCCGGATCATAGTTCGTAATGATCAGCTCCCTGTACTCGCTCCCTTTCTCATAGCGCTGTGCCATGTTATTCAGGCGGGTTGCTTCGGTCAGATAATACCCTGCGTACAAATCCCTGATATAGCTGCAGTCGTTATAGCTGACCATCCACTTTCCCTGACATCCTGCCAGCGTGTTTTTTAACCGTATATGGTCCTGCTCCGGGAAACTCACTTCGTAATAATCTTCCGTCATATAATAGGGCGGGTCACAATAGAAAAAAGCGCCTTCCCGGTCATACTGCCGGATCAGCGCCTCAAAATCCTTATTTTCAATCACGGTATCCGCAAGCCGTTCCGCCGCCTCCCTGATCAGAGAAAAAACCTTCCTCACATCAAAAGGCTGGCAACTGTAGGACGTGCAGCCGCTCCCATAGCTGTAGCGGATTATCTTATAAAATGCGGCTGCCCTCCGCACATCCTCTGCCACTGCTTTCCCCTGCAAAAGCCCCTGCATCTCCTCAAATTCTGCCGGCGGAAGATTGTGAAATGCCAGCTCCAGTTCTTCTGCTACCTGCTTTCTGCCACACTCCCCCATTTCCAGAAAGCTTTTAATCTCCATAAACTCATCCCGGCTGTTCAGCGGCAAAAACCCCAACACCTGCAAAAGCTCCCATGTCCTGTTTTTTACACACCGGTAAAGGTTGATCAGGTCTGCATTGTAGTCATTAAACACTTCCATCACACCCTTGTCCGGTTCTTTTCCAAACAATACCCAGCCGCCACCACCAAAAACCTCAATATAGCGGTCATATTTTGCGGGCATCATCCCATAAATGGTTTTCCGCAGCGCTTTTTTACCGCCTACCCATGAAATAAAACTGTTCAGCTTTCCCCCTGTCCTTTCCTCTTTTCATACAATATCCACTCCTGCCCGGATTTTATTTTCTCCCGAGCCACTGCTTTAATTCTGTCTCAGAAATCTCCTGAAATTCTCCCAGCGAAATATATTCTCCTGCCATTTTTACAGGATTTTCCGGATGATACTCCCCATCCGCCCCAATTGGCAGCTTTTCCCTGCAAAGGATACTTCCCATCCGCCTGTGTTCCACACGCTCTTTTATTTTTCCAAAACTGCAGTCCTCCCTCTCCGAGTCCTCCACCTCATAGCAAAAAATCCCTTCCGGCACACTATTCCGGTCCAGCCTCATATAAGAAAACAGGCAAACCCTTCCGTCTACCTCGACCAGATCATATCCTTCCATCTTTGCATCAAATCCCATTGTTTTCTTCTCTCCTTATCTTTTGATTTTTCCTCTTCCAAGCTCCCCTGCTTCCTTCATCCCATCCGCATCCCTATCCCTCCCCTCCCGACATCTGAATGCCGCAATGATGCATCCTTTAACTTTTCTTCTGTCGTAATGAAATAGTCGCTGCCCGAATTCCAAAAACTGACATACAAGTCCCCCTCTTCTGTCCGGATCGGGCGCTGCTCAAATCCCTCTCCCCATCCGTCGCTTGCCTGACCGCTCCATTCAGCTATTACCGCATTCAGCTCTGTATCTGAAAGCTTCCCATAGCTTTCTATCTCCAATACTCCCCACAGCTCCCCCTGCCACACTTCCACATCGGGGAACATCCGGAATACTTTCTGTCTAAGAATCCGGTTTCTTATATATTCCGCTAACCCACGGTCGCCTTCTGTATCCAGCTGCTCTTTTATGAGCTGCTTTTTGATCGCACTGACATACCTGCACAGCTGCGTTGGCGTGATTTCCTCAGGCTCATCTGATTCATACCCTTCCTGTCCATACATGAGCGCCGTTAAGGGGCTAAACAGTCGTATCCCCTCAAATTCCTTCGGCAGCATCTGTATTGGCTTATCTTTCCGGAATATCAAGCCATGTTCCGTTTGTACGATTCCATTCTTTTCCATTTGGGAGAATCCATAGCCTTCTATGTCAATAAATGGCGCGATTTTCTCATCCAAAACAATCTGTGCCTCCTCCAGCAGATATTCTCCATAATCCTCCGCTGTCACAATTTTTTCCGGGAGGAACTCATACTGTTCCAGCCGCATGGCAATTTCCACCACTTCCTGCATATTTTCCGGACGTTCTGCTTCCAAAGCAGAAAACAATTTTTCCATCCCTTCTTTCGAGCACAGGAACTTCTCCTGTTTTAAACACCCCGCAAATGCATTCATCCCCCTGATTCCATAGGACAACGGAAGGACCTCTTCTATCCCCTGATACCGGCTTCCATAAAAACAAATCCTTCCTTCTTCTATATCAGACACCCCCAGCACTTCCGCGACCCTCTCCAGCTTTTCCTCATCCGCAGGAAGGGACAGGGGATACCATCTGCCATAGTCCCTTTTATAAAATGGAGAATCCAGCCGCAGCCAAAATACCGAATCCTTTTCATATCCTACATCCGGTAACGGCTCCGAATCATACACTGTATCCAGCACTTCTCCCGTCCTGATAACCTTTCCATCTTCCAATAATTCAAATTTATCCAGGTTACAGGACAGGTTTACCATTTCTTCCAGCGTCTCAGGATGTTCCATCTCCAGTGCCTCCTGAAAGACCTGCTGTTCTTTTCTGGTCAGGCACTCCATGCGCCGCTCCAAAAAATCGACTTCTTTATATCCTTTTTCTGGTGGTACTTCTTTCCCGATCAGATATGGGGCAAATACGCTGCCGCCTGATTCTACTTCTACAATTTTCGCTGCATTCATTCCCAGCTGCCCTGACATTTCCCTTATCGTCTGCCTTGGCGCAGGGAATCTGGACCATATCTTCTGACCTGTAGTTATGGCTTGAAAACATACTTTTAACATGATGTACTCCTTTCTGCTATCCTGTGTTTTTTACGAAAAAAAGCCGCAGCTCTCATAAAAGAGAAACTACGGCTTTCTTATGATGAAAAAATCAATAATACTTTATTCCCCCAAATAACACCAATGCGCTCAGTATTTAACTCTTGTTGACTTCTTTTTACTTTCCCTTCTATCTCCCCCCACTAAATAATTTGCTTATAAATTCACAAGTTACTCCATTGTCATCTATTTTCTCCCTTCCTTTCTCCGATGTCATCTGTCAAAAGCTCAAAAAATCGAGGTCGAAAACCGTCCATTTCCGCCTCGATTTTTGTTCATTTTTCAGTTTCGAACCACAATATCTTGTGGTTATACAACCCTATTTCCCCTTATCACCACAATACGTCATCATTATCACTGTCTCCACATGTCCCCCCATCGGGAAGTTGTCAAACGCCCTGCCGCATTTTAACTCATAGCCCTGGCTGCAGAGATATTTTAAGTCCCGGGCGAGGGTCGCGGAATCGCAGCTGACGTAAACCAGGCGTTTCGGGCGCATTTTTAAAATGGTATTGAGGCACTCTTCGTCACAGCCCTTGCGCGGAGGATCAACAACGATAACATCCGCAAAAATTCCTTCTGTTTCGTATAAGTGCGGCAGCACTTCCTCCGCTTTTCCGACATAAAATTTCGCATTGTCGATGCCGTTGCGCACTGCATTCTGGCGCGCATCATCGATTGCCTGCGGGACAATTTCCACGCCGTAGACCTGTTTCGCCTGGCGCGCCAGGAACAGGGAAATCGTGCCGATTCCACAGTAAAGATCCCAGACTGTCTCATTTCCGGTCAGTCCTGCATAAGAAAGCGCCTGACTGTAAATATTTTCCGTCTGAACCGGATTGACCTGATAAAAGGACTGGGGTGAAATTGTGAAAACAAGCCCGCCGATCGTGTCCTCAATGCGGTCTTTTCCGCGGATCGTCCGGGTTTTCCTGCCCATAATCACATTTGTCCGCTCTGTATTGGAATTGACCGAAAAGCTGGTCATTCCGGGCACCTTTTCAAACAGCCTGTCCGCAAGCTCCTGCTCTGCCGCAAACGAACTGCCGTTGAGAATCAGGCAAACCATAATCTGTCCTGTTGAAAAGCCTTTACGGATCAGGACATGGCGCAGCAATCCCTTTCCTGTCGTTTCATCGTATGCTGGAATTTTCTTTTCCGTACAAAAATCCAGCACAATATCCAAAACGATTTTGTTTTCCGCAACGCCGAGCGCACAGTCCCTGTTTTCAATAATCGTGTGTGTCCGTCCGGCATAAAAGCCCGCAATCAAACGACCATTTTTGTCCATTCCGACCGGAAACTGCGCCTTGTTGCGATAATGGAACGGATGCTCCATCCCGACCGGCGCTTCCATAATTTCCTCTACAAAATCCGGGGCAAAGCCGCCGATCCGGATCAGGTTGTTTTTGACCTTGCGGTCCTTAAAGGCGAGCTGCTTTTCATAGGAAACCGCCTGCAGCTGACAGCCGCCACACTGTCTCGCATACGCACAGACCGGCTCCACGCGGTCGGGCGACGGTTCCAGCACTTCTTCCAGACGCGCAAAGGCATATCCCTTTTTCGGTTTTACGACTTTTGCACGCACCGTATCGCCCAGAACCGCGTCCTTGACAAACAGCGTATAACCATTGCCTGAAAGGGCATCGGAATCCTCCAGATGTCCGATGCCCTCTCCGTCAGTTCCCATATCTGTAATTTTCACTGTAAAAATCTGATTTTTCTGTATATTCACGTCATCCTCCATGCTTCGGCAGCTGCGCTGTATTTTTACCGCTGCAGCTGCGTAGAATGCACGCCGGTCGTACTTTCTACGTCCGGCTATGCAAAACCTGCGCAGCTGCACTGCGTCCATTCCTTCGGCTGAGCCGTCTTAGTCCATCCGCGTCATGCGCAGATTGGATTCAAAGAGCCGGTTGTAACCCAGCCATCCGGTTTCAGAAGTTCCCTCCAGAATCTCCGTAAAGGTTTCCAGCTTCGCATCTGCATTATCCGCCAGATTCAGTGCCATCGCTTCCATGAGCGCAGGCTTTTTGGGAGAACCGTATTCATATTCTCCGTGGTGCGCCAAAATGCAGTGTTTCAATTCCGAAGCAAGCACAGTCGGAAAGCCCGGGATCATCCGAATTTTGTCGCTGACCATCTCCGTTCCGATTACGATATGACCAAGCAGCTGTCCATCGTCCGTGTAATCGTTCTGTGGGAAAAGGGAAATTTCTTTTGTCTTGCCGATATCATGACACATCGCGGCAGCCAAAAGCAGATCCCTTTTTAACATCGGGTAGGATTTTGCAAAATAATCGCACAGCTTCACAACGCCAAGCGTGTGCTCCAGCAGACCGCCTACAAATCCATGATGTACGCTTTTCGCTGCGGAAGATTTTTTGAAGTTTGTAAGAAACGCCTCGTCTTTTACAAAGAACGCCTCCATCAGCTTTTTGAGCCATTCATTTTCCATGCTGTTGATATAGGAAAGCAGCTCCTGATACATCACGGAAATGTCCTTTTTGCTGACCGGAAGATAGTTGGCAGGCTCGTATTCGCCCTCGCGGCACAGGCGGATTCGTTTGATATTGATCTGGTTTGCGCCCTGAAAACAGGTCACATCGCCATAGACCTCAATATAATCCAGGCTGTCGAAATCATCGATGCCCGCACTGTTGGGATCCCAGATTTTGCCGTCTACCGTGCCGGTCTTATCCTGCAGGATGACGGTTTCATACGGCTTACCATTCTTCGTCACAGCAGACTGTTTATGCTTGCACAGATAAATATCGAATACTCTGTCGCCTTCTTTATAATCCTTAATAAATTTCATTTTCTTTTCCTCTTTTCCAAAAATCTCTATTCTGTTGACAATGCTGCGCAAAACCGAAAACGGCAGCCCTGCATCAAAAGCCTTTCGCTATCCTCTACGCCTTACTCCTGCAAAAGCACCTCAATCTCCATTTCCTGATATTCTTCCTGTCCCTGCCGCATCACAGTGACTGTCACCGTCGTGTCCGGCTCACAGGAAAGAAGCGCCGCATGATAGTCTGCAAACGAAGTGATCTCTTCTCCTTCCATGCCAACGATTACGTCGCCGCTCTGGATTCCCGCTTTCATCGCGGGAGAATCCATTATGATTCCCGTCACATATGCACCGACCGGCACATGTTTTTCCAGATGGATTTCGTCCGGTACATCCGTCCCGGTAATGCCCATATGGGCGATTTTCTGACCATTCGACAGCTTGCCAACCGTCGTCAGCAGATCGGAAATGCCATATGCGCTGAGCACATCGGAGCTCTCTGCTTCCCCGGCGTGCACGATGCCGAGTACCTTTCCGGAAAGATTGATTAAAACGCCTCCGGTTCCCTGCAACCCCGTCATATCTGTCTTCAACAGGCGGACATTATGATCCGTAAGATTTTGATAATAATCTGCAGAAGTTACCATTCCGAAAATTATCGTTTCCGCACCCTGCGGACGTCCGATTGCAATCACCGGTACAGCCTGTACACTACTGCCGGAGCTTCCCATCGTCGCCGATCCGACATTTTTCCGGATATCCTCCGGAATATCCTCCAGCGCCACACTCAAAATGGCGAGTCCCGTTTCCTCATCCTTTCCTTTCAGTGAAGCGGACACACTCCGTCCGCTGTAAAAGGAAACCTCCAGTTCCTCCGCCTGACGGATGGCTGCATCGTCCACAAGAATCAACAGCTCCTTACCGTTATCCGCAACGATCAGCCCTGCCGTCTGTCCCTGGTTTTCATAAGTGTTATCAAACCAGTCCACATCCGACACCACACCGGTCACTGTTACCATCGAATGATCTGCAAATGTCTTCGCCACCGCATACATATTCCGGTACAGCTTCTGATAATCCCCGATTTCCAGCGCAACTTTTTCCACAACGGTCTGCAGCTCTGTCGTTGTCTCCGTTTCCGTCTCTTCTTCCAGAATCATATCCTCCGGACGCATCTCATCCTCGATATTTTCTTCCTTCAGTTCCACCTGCTGCGGCTCCTCCTCCGGGTACAGCAGATTGGAAAATACCGGTTCCAGCACAAGGAAGGTCACACAGGCGATCAGCCCAAAAATCGCTGCCATGCTCGCCGTCAGCAACGTTTTTTTGAACAGCTTTCGGCGGTTCAGCGGTCGTTCTTTTACCTTTTCTTTGATAAACTCGATATCCTGATTCGTCAGATCCTGATTCGGTCTGTTATCCTCCATAAGTATCGGTTCCTTTCTGCCCGTTTGGGTACTTTTCAGTATACCTCATCTGCCCGCCTGCACACAAGTGCCGGAAAGACTTTTTCCGGGCGCAAAATTTTTCCCCGGTTTCTCTCTCTATATGGTATGATAGGAGTAGCCGCCTGTACCACAAGACAGCAGCATCAATCCTGTGTAATGATTCTGCTGTGCAGCATTTTATGGAACGAATATATGTGCCTTTTGGCACTGTGTTTTGAAAAACGAAAGGAACTACTATGAACGCGAAAGTTTTACGCGTATTGGAATATGATAAAGTCATTCATATGCTGGAGCAAAAAGCAACCTCGGACCCCGGACGACAGCTTTGCCGGGATCTCGTGCCCATGACCGATCTTGCGCAGATCGAACAGGCTCAGACCGAAACTGCAGATGCCCTGACCCGGATTTTCCAGAAGGGCAGCCTGAATTTCGGCAGCAATAAGCCCCTCGGCATGTGCCTGCGCTCCCTCGAAATCGGCAGCACCCTCTCCTCTGAAGAGCTGCTGCGCATCGCCGGTCTTTTGGAAAACACCGCCCGTGTCAAAAACTTCGGGCGCTCCGACAAGGACGAAGAACAGCAGGATTCCCTGACAGAATATTTTCACTGTCTCGAACCCCTCGCACCCCTTTCCAAAGAAATTCGCCGCTGCATCATCGATGTGGATGAAATTGCGGACGATGCCAGCCCTGCCCTCAAAAAAATCCGGCGGAGCATGGTATTAACCGGGGAAAAGATTCATAACCAATTAAACAGCATGGTAAACGGTTCCGTCAGGAACTATCTGCAGGATGCCGTGATTACCACCCGCGACGGACGCTACTGTATCCCCGTCAAGGCGGAATATAAAGGTCAGGTGCCCGGCATGGTGCACGACCAGTCCTCCACCGGCTCCACCTTTTTCATCGAACCCGCAGCCGTTGTCAGCTTAAACAATCAGCTGCGTGAGCTGGAAATCGAGGAGCAAAAGGAAATCGCCGTTATTCTGGCAAATTTGAGTGCCGAAGCAGGTGCACACACCCTTGAAATCGCAGAAAACCAGCGGATTATGACGCAGCTCGATTTCATCTTTGCAAAGGCTTCCCTTGCGATGGATCAGAATGCTTCCCGTCCGCTTTTCAATGACGAGCATATCGTTCGTATCCGTCAGGGACGACATCCGTTGCTTGACCGCAAAAAAGTCGTTCCGATCGACGTCGAGCTTGGTAAAAATTTCGATCTTCTCGTCATCACCGGTCCCAACACCGGCGGTAAAACCGTATGTTTAAAAACAGTCGGACTGTTCACGCTGATGGGGCAGGCAGGTCTGCACATTCCTGCCCTGGACCGCTCGCAGCTGTCCGTTTTTACAGAGGTTTTCGCAGATATCGGTGACGAACAGAGCATTGAACAGAGCTTGAGTACCTTTTCCTCCCACATGACCTCCATCGTCTCCATTCTGGCAAAGGCAGACGCAGATTCCCTGTGCCTGTTCGACGAGCTGGGGGCCGGAACCGACCCGACCGAAGGTGCGGCGCTGGCGATCGCAATCCTGAACTATCTGCATGACCGCGGCATCCGCACAATGGCGACCACACATTACAGCGAGCTGAAAATCTACGCTCTTTCCACAAATTTTGTAGAAAATGCCTGCTGTGAATTCGATGTGGAAACGCTGCGTCCGACCTACCGACTGCTGATCGGCATTCCCGGAAAGAGCAACGCCTTTGCAATTTCCAAAAAGCTCGGTCTTTCCGACGAAATCATCGAAGCTGCCAAGGAGCAGATCGACGAACAGGACGTCAGCTTTGAAGACGTTATTTCCGATCTGGAAAAGAGCCGCGTTACAATTGAAAAAGAACGCCGCGAAATCGAAGATTACAAAAAAGAAATCGAAGCCCTCCGGCATAAGCTGCAGGAGAAAAACGATAAAATCGACCAGACGCGGGACCGTATCCTGCGCGAAGCGAATGAAAAAGCGCGGGATATTCTGCGTGAAGCAAAGGACACCGCAGACGAAACGATCCGCATTTTCCAGAAAGCCGGTCCCGGCGCTTCCATGAAAGATCTGGAACAGGCGCGTCAGAAGCTGCGCAGCAACATCGACGACAAAAACAGCAAGCTTTCCGTCGCTGCAAAGGACAAGCCCAAAGCTCCGGCGTTAAAGCCCGAACAGCTCAAAAAAGGCGATGCCGTGCGCATTGTTTCCATGGGGCTCAAGGGTACGGTCAGCAGCCTGCCTGATGCAAAGGGCAATCTCTTCGTGCAGTGCGGCATCATGCGCACCTCCACGAACATAAAAGACCTTGTCCGCATCGAGGAAGCGACAATTACCACACCTACGATGTCCAAAACAAATACCGGCAAGCTCCGGATGTCCAAGTCCTTCTCCGTTTCCCCTGAGATCAATCTGCTGGGCAAAACGGTAGACGAAGCCCTCGCCGCCCTCGATAAATATCTGGACGACGCTTATCTGGCACATCTGGAAAACGTCCGCGTCGTACATGGCAAGGGGACCGGTGCCCTGCGCAAGGCCATCCAGCAGCATTTAAAGCGCATCAAATATGTCAAATCCTTCCGACAGGGCGAATACGGCGAAGGCGATGCCGGCGTAACGATTGTAGAATTTAAAAAATAATCCGCAGGACGGCAATCATCTGCCGCCTTTGCAAAAACAAATAACGAGGTTCATTATGGTAAATAAACAGAAAATTCTGATTGTTGACGACGATGCCAATATCGCCGAACTCATTTCGCTGTACTTGACCAAGGAATGCTTTGATACGATGATCGTGGAGGACGGGGAATCCGCCCTCCGCGCTGTGGATACCTTCGCACCGAACCTGATTCTGCTCGATCTGATGCTTCCCGGCATCGACGGCTATCAGGTCTGCCGTGAAGTCCGCAGCAGTTCCTCTGTTCCCATCATCATGCTGTCCGCCAAAGGCGAAATTTTTGACAAGGTGCTCGGCCTGGAGCTTGGTGCGGATGATTACATGGAAAAGCCCTTCGACTCCAAGGAGCTTGTCGCAAGAGTCAAAGCGGTGCTGCGCCGCTACAAGCCAGCTGCTGCCGTTCCGGCAAAGCCTGCTGTGGAATGTGTCGAATATCCCGATCTGACAATCAATAAAACCAATTATTCCGTTATGTATATGGGGAAAAATGTCGATATGCCGCCAAAGGAGCTAGAGCTTCTCTATTTTCTGGCAGCTTCGCCCAACCACGTTTTTTCCAGAGAACAGCTTCTGGATCAAATCTGGGGCTATGAATACATTGGCGACACCCGCACGGTAGACGTACACATCAAGCGTCTGCGCGAAAAGATCAAGGATCATGCAAACTGGAAAATCGCCACGATCTGGGGAATCGGCTACAAATTCGAGGTAAGATGACATGCGCAAAACCCTGTATCTGAAATTTGTACTCGGCTACCTGATCTTCGGATTTTTCGGATTTTTAGTCGTAGCAACGTTCGTTTCCAGTATGACGCTGGAGCATCTGAAACGGGAAAAGGCGGACTCCCTTTATAAAGAAGCTACTCTGATCGCAAATACCTACGCTTCCGACTTATACAGCAGCAATGTTTCCCTCGAGGAGGTCAAAAAACAGCTGGATGCGCTCAGCACCTACCTGTCCTCCCAAATCTGGATCATTAATCCATCCGGACGTATTATCATGACAACTGAAACACCGCTGGATGTGAATCATGAATCTCGCGTGGAAAATTTTGACTCGACCATCACTGCCGGTTCCTTTTATACGGTTGGTGACTTTTTCGGCTGCTTCCAGGAGGAAATGCTCAGTGTATTTGCGCCCATCACTTCCAATTTTAAAGTGCAGGGCTATGTTGTCATCCATATCCCCATGGCAAATATTCGGGCTTCCAGCGAAAGCCTGCTGAATATTTCCTATATTATGCTCGTGATTTTTTTCCTGCTGTCGCTGATCATTCTGATTTTCTTTACAGAAATGGTCTATCTGCCGCTGCGCAAGATCACAGCAGCCACCGAGCAGTACGCGGCAGGCAATCTGCATTATGAATTTCAGGTAGACAGTGAGGATGAGATCGGTTATCTGGCTGCCTCCCTGTCTCTCATGGCAAGTGAGATCGCACGCGCCGAGGATAACCAGAAAAAATTCATCGCCAACGTTTCTCACGATTTCCGCTCTCCGCTGACTTCAATCAAAGGGTATCTGGAGGCGATGCTGGATGGAACGATCCCGCCAGAGCTCCACGAAAAATATCTCGGCATCGTCTTAAACGAAACGGAACGCCTGACAAAGCTGACCAACAGCCTGCTGACCTTAAACAACCTGAATATGAAGGGCATGATCCTGGAAAAATCTGTTTTCGATTTAAATTCGGTCATTCGCTCTACTGCCGCTTCCTTCGAAGGAACCTGCCAGCAGAAGCATATCGGCATCGAGCTGCTTTTAACCGGCGACCGTATGCCCGTTCTCGCCGACAAAAGCAAAATCGAGCAGGTCTTATACAACCTGCTCGACAACGCGATTAAATTTTCCCACCCAGACTCTGCGATTCGCATCGAGACAAACGAAAAGCATGGAAAGGTTTTTGTCTCCGTCAAGGACAGTGGTATCGGAATCCCGAAGGACAGCCTGCGGCTGATCTTCGATCGTTTCTATAAGACCGACCTTTCCCGTGGCAAAGACAAAAAGGGAACCGGGCTGGGACTTTCCATTACAAAAGAAATTATCCAGGCGCACAACGAAAATATCAACGTCATCAGCACCGAGGGCGTCGGGAGCGAGTTTATCTTCTCCCTGCCCGTGCAGGACAACGAAGCGTAGGGCGGGATGCCTTACGCTTTCCAGTGCAGCCGGTGAAGTTCTCCATTTTCCTGTAACCCTACGAAATGATTCTGGCGCAGCGCTTCATACAAAACGATCGCTACGGAGTTGGACAGGTTCAGGGAACGGATATCCTGTCCCATCGGAATGCGGATACAGCTCTTTTCATACTCCACAAGGATTTCCTCCGGGATTCCGGCACTCTCCTTGCCGAACATAATATAATCGTCCGGTCCGATCTTTACATCGCTGTAAACCTGATGCGCTTTCGTCGTCGCCATCCAGAGCTTCGGCGCATCCGGCTCGCCGCTTACAAGCGTCGGATTTTTTTCCAGAAAATCCGCAAAATTGATGTAGCGGCGCACATCCAGCAGATTCCAGTAATCCATGCCTGCGCGCTTTAACTGCTTTTCACTCAAAGAAAAGCCCAGCGGTTCAATCAGATGCAGAACCGTCCCGGTCGCGACGCAGGTTCTTCCGATATTTCCCGTATTCGCCGGGATTTCCGGCTGATGCAATACGATGTTTAACATATCTTTATCATTCCTTTTCCGCTTTCAGTTTTTATAAAATGCGACAGCCGTCCGATCGCAACTTTCAGATTTTCCAGGGAATAAGCGTAGGAAATACGGATGTAGCCCTCGCCGCTGTCCCCAAACGCCGTGCCCGGCACGACTGCAACCTTTTCTTCCTGCAGAAAACGCGTCGCAAACTCATCACTGGTCATGCCGAATTCCTTGATACAGGGGAACACATAAAACGCGCCGTAAGGCTCGAAGCAGGGCAACCCCATTTCTGCAAAGGCATGCAGCAGATAGCGTCTGCGCTGATTGTACTGTTCGCGCATTTCCGCTACATCGTCATCGCCGTTTTTCAGCGCCTCTACCGCCGCATACTGGCTCGTCGTAGGAGCACACATGATCGCAAACTGATGGATTTTGAGCATCTGTTTTAAAATCACTTCCGGTCCGCAGGCATAGCCCAGACGCCATCCGGTCATTGCATATGCCTTGGAAAATCCGTTGATCAGAACCGTCCGCTCCCGCAGCCCCGGAATCTGTGTGATGGAAACCGGATTGCCTTTATAGGTCAGCTCACTGTAAATTTCATCCGATATCACAAACAGATCTTTTTCTTCCACGATCTTTGCGATCGCTTCCAGATCTTCCCGTTCCATGATCGCACCGGTCGGGTTATTCGGATAGGGCAAAATCAGGATTTTCGTCTTTTCCGTGATTGCATCCAGAAGCTCCTGTGCCGTCAGGCGGAACTCGTTTTCCGCTTTCAACGGGATGATAACCGGCTTCGCACCTGCAAGCACGGCGCACGGCTCATAGGAAACATAGGACGGCTGTGGAATCAGCACCTCGTCTCCCGGATTTACCATCGCACGCAGCGCAATATCGATGGCCTCGGAGCCGCCGACTGTAATCATGATTTCATGCAGCGGATCATAGGACACCTGATAGCGGCGTCTCAAATAATGCGCAATTTCCTCCCTCAGCTGCTTCAAGCCGGCATTGGAGGTGTAAAAGGTACGTCCCTTTTCCAGAGAATAAATGCCCTCGTCGCGGATGTGCCACGGAGTATCGAAGTCCGGCTCGCCGACACCCAGAGAAATCGCATCCTCCATTTCGCTGACGATATCGAAAAATTTCCGGATTCCGGACGGTTTAATCGTAACGATTGTATCAGAAAGGGGATTTCTCATGGCGTAATCATCTCCCTCTGATCCTCGCATTTGCGGGTCAGGATCGTTCCGTGATCCTTATATTTTTTCAGGATAAAATGGGTCGCTGTGCTCAAAATGCTGTCCAGCGTGGAAAGCTTATCCGAAACGAACGCGGAAACTTCTTTCAGGGATTTGCCCTCCAGTGTTACGAGCAGATCGAAACCGCCGGAGATCAGGTACACTGCATGTACCTCCGGGTACTTGTAAATCCGCTCCGCGATGCTGTCAAAGCCCTGACCGCGCTGGGGTGTTACGCGAACCTCAATCAGCGCGGAAACCTTTTCGATGCTTGTTTTTTCCCAATCAATCAGTGTATGATAGCCGCAGATAATGCCCTCTGCTTCCATCGCTGCCATTTCGTTTACCACGTCAATTTCCTCTACGCCGAGGATGACTGCCAGCTCTTTTAAATCGATCCGGCTGTTTTTCTCAATAATTTTTAATAATTCTTCTCTCATTTTTTTCTTCCGTTCCTGCCGGATATCCGGCAACTGTTCTACTACTCCATCCGATAAATCGCATCCGTATTCGCCGGTTCTAAAAATCTTCGTTCCTCTCCGTTGACAATCACGCGATCGTTGTCCGCAGACAAAAATCCGATCACCGCCGCCGGGATTTTCTGCTGCTGCAGCTGCTCTGCCAGCATCTCGCCCTGATCAGTCACAAACAGCAGACTGCCGTTTCCGGACAGTTCATAGGGATTGACGTCCAGTTCATTACAGATTTCTACCGTTTCCTGTCGGATGGGAAGCTTCTTTAAAGATACCTCCAGTCCGGTCCCGGCCTGCTCTGCCAGTGTCCAGAGTGCATGGAATACACCGCCTTCCGATACTGCACAGGCAAGTCCGACGCCGGACTTACCGGCGACTGCAGCCTCCGGTAAAATCGAAAAGTGCTGCTCCAGCTGTGCTACGTCGTCCAGAAGCTGCGCAGGATAGCGCTTCAAAAGGGCTTCCCGGTATGTTTTTTCCAGGCGGACAGTTCCTGCCAGTCCCGCCCATTTCGTCATTACAATCTGCTGACCGGCGCGCGCCGACAGCGCAGCGCCTGCAGGCGCAGTCCACACTTCTGCAAGCGCCTCTGCTGTCGCAACAGGCGCAATGACTGCACCGGACACATGCACTTTCACATCCGCGAGCGTAACCTGCAGCTTCTGCGCTGCTTCCTGCGCTGCGACAGTCATCTTCTGCAGCTCCTGCTCTTGACAGTCTGCCGGAAGCATCAGCTGCATGGACACCATGCGTACCTTTGCTTCTCCTCTTCCCACTGCTGCCGCTGCTGCGCGGTTTACTGCCTCATAAACGCAAAGTTTGGCTCCCTCTGCTCCGGACCAAACAGACAGACTCTGCGCCGTAATCCACAGCTGCTTCGCTTTTTCCGGCGCTTTATCCACATTTTCAGACGTGAGAAAGGCGCAGCCTTCCCCATACTCTGCGCCTTTCACCCCTATGCCGTTTGTTTCTATTTTTCGATGAACGCTGCGTTTATAAACGTTTCCCGTTACGTTCCCTGTTTTCATAAGCTTTTCTCCATTCCGAATACCATCGTATCAAAGCATTGCAGAGCCGGACCTCCAGCCCGGCTCTGCAATCCGCTCTGCTTTAGGATCCGGTGCTTAGTTTCCCGCCGCTGCGTCCTGCTGCGCCTGTGCAGCCTGCGCCTGAGCCTCTGCGATCGCCTGCAGCTGCTCCGGTGTCAATGCCGCCGCTGCTGCCTGCTGCGCTTTGATATTGGAAATGGTCGCTTTGACCGTATCAATGCTGCTGGTCGCAATGGCCGCCTGCATCTGGCTGGTCGCATTCGGATCCGGAGAAGCAATTCCAACGGTTGCCGTTCTGGGGCTCATCTTGTAGTTGCTGCTGTTGACCTGCTCCCGGCTGACTTCCACACCGTTTTCCTTTACAATCTTCCAGAGTCTTGCCTTGTAGCCGATATGTGCGCTGCTGACGCTGATGACGCCGATAGGCTGGGAAGCGTCAGCTATGATCTGATCCGCTTCCGGAACCTTTTTCTCAATCACTTCACTCTCATAATCTACGACGCGGTTTTTTGCTCTCGTCTCTACACCATAGATCGTAAATGTAATCTTTTTATCAGCCGTATGTCCATCGATATAAATCGGATAATCCGTATTATTCACAAATACAAAATCCTTGCCGGAGGATTCTGCAATCGCCGCATCCGCAGACGGATCTACATAGGTTACGATCATAGAATGATTGTGACGTTCTGTCACTTCCAGCTCTGCCCGCAGAACCGCATTGTACAGCGTTGTGGATACCTGACAGATACCACCGCCGATGCTGTCTACCACCTTGCCATTCAGATAAGAACCCGCCATCTCGTAACCGTTTTCGGTAGAGAAGGGCTTCACTGTATTATAGGTAGAAAACGTATCGCCGGGATACAAAGTTGTTCCGTTGATCAGTCTGCAGCCATTTGCAACGTTTTTGCTGCGGGACGCACCGGAGGTCGAATAGCTTGTCGTAAATGTTCCGAGCACATCTTTTACCTTTGCAAGCTCTTCTGTTTTTCCCTTGGGCTCATCCACTGCCATTACGAGGGCAACGTTTCCGTTTTCCCCTTTGACCCAGGAGCCCGTAAGATAATCGTAGATCGCAGCTACGGACGCATTTTCATCTACCACATATCCGGTCTGTCCATCTTCGATTTGAAAGGATCCGTCAACCCGTGTCAGGTGCGCATCGATCGCTTCCACATTAAATTTACTGCAGCGCTCCGTCACAGCCTGACGAATCGCTTCTTTATCAAAATCCAGAACAACGGGGTAATTCTTTCCTTTATTCTGCAGATCCTTTTCCGCCTTATAGCGCGCTACAATATTTCCCTTTTTTCCAAGGGACACTGCTTCCGAAACAAGCTCCGGGTTTTTCCAGGAAATTCCCAGCTCAGAAAGGCTGATAGATACACTCTGTCCATCCTGCGCCTGCAGCTGCACCTGCGCCTGCCCAAGTTCGTTCACATAGCTCTGAACCGCCCCCTGCGCCTGTTCCTGTGTCATCCCGGAAAGATCCATGCCATCTGCCGAAATCCCGGTCTGGATGGTATCGTTCGGCGCTGCGTATACAGTCTTTCCTGCCACCGCCATGCACGCAAACACGCACACCAGCATGGCTGCCGTCATCAGTACGGTTTTCATTCGATTCATTTTAAAATTCCTTTCTATGCCGCTTATAAAAACGACAGCAATGTAGGAACAATCATCGCCAGCACCAGAATAAGGATGATGATCGATGATATAATTTTTTGTGTCTTTTTCTTTCTGAAATTCATGCTCTGCTCCTTTATCCGCAAACTGCCTTATAACATCTGACAAATAGCATTAAAGCACCATCTTCCATGGCTGCGCTTCCACACATTATAAAGCACTTCCCTCACTTTTGCAAGCTTCCATATGCCGCAAGAATCCGGTCGATCTGACGGCTTGCCTCGTTTTTCGTCAGCATGGAAACGTCGTAATCCGGCGTCAGCTGATGCAGCGCAAGAAGCTTTGTCAGACGTTCCTTCTGTGCCTTCGTCGCAGGCGATTCGCGTTTTACCTTGCAAATCAACGGAACCGGCTCAAAATCCTTTGCCCGGTCCGGGTCTGTTCCATAAAGCTCCAGCAGTTTTTCATATAAAATATGCGTTGCCCTCGCGTCCTCCAGCGCCCGATGCGCCTGAATCGGAATTTCGAAATGTTCGCACAGGGCGGATAGTCTTCTGCTCGGGAGCTCTGACAAAAACTGTCTGGAAAGCTTCAGGGTATCCACGCCGCTCCGTTCAAAATCCAGCCGCATATTCACCGCCGCACGCTTCAAAAACCCATAATCGAACAAAATCCGATGTCCCACAAGGGGCAGATCTCCGGCAAACTCCAAAAAGGCAGGCAAAACGCTTTCCATCGTCTCCGCCTCATCTACCTGCTCCTGTAAAATCCCGGTCAGCTCTGTGATATGCGCAGGCAATATGCGCCCCGGATTGACAAAGGATGTAAAGCTTCCGACAATCTGTCCGTCCCGGACGCGCACTGCCCCGATTTCTATAATTTTATCCTGCTTCGGCGCAAGCCCGGTCGTTTCCACATCTACGCTCACATATTCTTTCACTTCTTTTTCCTGCTCTCCTTTTTTTGACGGCTCTGATAATCCTTACACCATTCCGTCAGAAAACATTCCCCGCATTTCGGAGTCGGCGCCTTGCAGATGGTCCGCCCCAGCGTGATGATCTGAATATTGTACAAAATCCAATGGTCCTTCGGCAATACCTTCATCAGCTCATATTCCACTTTTTCCGGGTCGTCCTCTTTTGTCAGCCCCAGCTTTTTGGAAATCCGCTTCACATGGGTATCCACCACAACGCTTGGCTCATGAAAAATATTGCCGCGGATAACATTTGCCGTCTTGCGTCCGACTCCCGGCAGCGCCGTCAGCTCCTCCAGCCCGGAGGGGACCTCGCCGCCATGCAGTGCCATCAGCCTCTGACAGCAGGCAATGATATTTTTCGCTTTATTATGATAAAAACCGGTCGGACGGATATCCTGCTCCAGCTCTTTTAAATCCGCCTCCGCAAAGGCTTCAACCGACGGATATTTCACAAACAGATCTTTCGTGACAATGTTGACCCGTGCGTCGGTGCACTGCGCGCTCAGCATCGTCGCGATCAAAAGCTGCCACGCGTTTTCATGGTTGAGGTAGCAGATATATTCTCTCCCGTAGTGGGCGTCGAGCTGATCCAAAATGGCTTTCGTGTGTGCGTTCAATCAGCTGCCCCCTTTCCTGTCGCGGCGACTGCTTCTGCATCCGCGGCGGTCGCCTGTCCGGCTGTCGATTTTGCGTCCGCAGCGGTCGGCAGCTCTACCACCGCTGTTCTCGCATTGTCCGTCAGGCGATCCCGGTTCTGATAATCGAATAAAATTGCCGTTTTCGTCTCCGGATCCTCGCCTCTTTTCAACATACTGATCAGCTCCCACGCCTTTTTCTGTACCGGCCAGGAAAATACCTCCAGATGGGTCATGCGCTGCAGCTGCTTTGCGTGATATTCCTCATACCCCGGCAGATATGTGCGGTTTTTCTCTTCTTCCTGATAAAACTCGACGATCTGATCATGATACGGTTTTTCGTCCAATGCAAATGCCGGTCGGCTCTTCGCATTTTCCCGCAGATACAGATCATACACCGCCAACTCCCGGTATAACTCCATCCCATCCGGGTCTTCCTGCTGTGCAAACTCCAAAAGCACCTGGTAGCGGTAAGCTCTGGCAGGCGTATGGACAAAATATCCTTTTTCATGATAAAAATCAGCCAATTTGTCATACATTGCAAAGGGATTTTCAAAGCGGCTCTGCAGAACCGGAATCAAATGTGTGAACTGATTGCTGTTATAATACAGCTCCACCATTTCCTCCACCCGCTTTAACCGAATGATATCCCCATAGCTCAGCCATTTTGTATACAAGACCTCATAGGGCGGGCAGTTCTGGTACACGATCCCATAGGTCTGTGCCATTTCTTCCAGATAGGAGCCTTTTAATACCTTCAGAAATCCGAGCTGCAGCTGCTGCGGTCTCATGCTGTATACATCATTAAAGGACCGGATAAAGCTTCCCATATCTTCATAAGGAAGTCCTGCGATCAGATCCAGGTGCACATGAATATTATATTCGGAATGGATCCGTACCACTGCATGCCGCAGCTTATCCAGATTTGTATGCCGTCTGACCGCTTCAAGGGTTTGCAGATTCGTGGATTGCACACCGATCTCCAGCTGAACCAGACCGGGGCGCATTTTTGCCAGAAGTGCCAGCTCTTCTCCGTTCAGCAGATCTGCCGAGATCTCAAAATGGAAATTCGTAATTCCATTATCGTGCTCTTGAATATATTTCCAGATTTCCATTGCGTGCTGATGATTACAGTTAAAGGTTCTGTCAATAAATTTCACCTGCGGAACCTTTTGATCAAGGAAAAACTGTAGCTCCTCCTTCACCAGTGCCAGATCTCTCAGGCGTACCCGTTTGTCAATCGAGGACAGACAGTAACCGCACCGAAACGGACATCCGCGGCTGGATTCATAATAAACGATCCGATTGGCAAAATCCTTCATATCCTTATAAAAAAACGGGATCTCACTGATATTGGTCAGGGAGCGCTCCTTTGTCCGTACAAGCTCCCCGGTGATCGGATCTCGATAAACAATACCTGCAATACTGTCCAGTCCGGCCTGTTTGATTGCGCCCGGCCAGAATGCCACAATCTGCAGCTGCTGCTGTTCCGAATACCGTCCGCTGCTCTTTTTTTCATAAAAGGTCAAAAGCTCTGAAAACGTCACCTCGCCCTCGCCGACCATAATGCCGGTCAAAAACGGGAATTGCTCCAGAACCTCCTCCGCATGATAGGATACCTCCGGACCGCCCAGCCAGATGGGCAGCTCGGGACGCACCTGATGCAGCTCGGAAATTACCTCCTGCATCATTTTCCAATTCCAGATATAACAGGAAAAAGCCACTGCCTCCGGCTTTCTCTCATAAAGATCGGCAAGGATTTCCTCCACCGTCTGATTGATCGTATACTCGGCAAGCTCCACCTGTGCCGCTGCCTCCGGATGGTATTTTTCCGCATAAGCCCGCAGACTGTAAAGCGCCGGATTGGAATGAATATATTTTGCGTTCAGTGCCGCCAGTAAAAACTTCATCTATAAAACCTTCTTTCGTCAAATACCTGTTTGATTTCGGTAAACATAATACCACAAATCCGTTTGCTGTGCATCAACATCCACAACAAAATGCACGCGCTGCAAGCATTCTGTTCCCATGAAAAAAGGGCTTGCCGCACGTTAGTACGACAGCCCTTTCCTTTCGCTTGTGTTTATTATACCTGCTGCAGGTCTTTCTATATAGTGCACAGCAATATATCGTGAGCATAGCTCACTCAATAGCTTCGCCGTTCGCGATGAGCAGGCTTCGCCTGTTCCCGCTCTCTTGCGCTCATTATATCACGAGTCCGCGCTGACGCGCTTTATCGCCTGCTACGCAGGCTGCTCGTTCTCTAATGGCACAAGAAAAACAAATGCCGCCTTCGGCGTCGCTTGTTTTTCTTTTGTGCTCATTATATCACATTTGCAGACTTGTGCACAAAGTCATGCATTTAAGCGGTCAATAAACCGTTCGAATCCTTTTCTTCCGTCCTCCGTGCATTTATAAACGCCTGCGTCCTCCAGAACCTGCATGAACACCAGTCCAATCTCCTGCTGCACAATTTCATGGATATTTTCGGCATTTACCTCGCTGTGTCTGGTCAAAAATTCCTCCGCCCAGTCCGCGTGAGCTGCAAGCACCTCGTTTTGCCGAAGATCAGTCCCGCAAAGGATCGCTTCTTCCAGTTCTGCCATCTCTTTTTTCAGACGGGCAGGAAGCACTGCAAGTCCCATTACTTCGATCAAACCGATGTTTTCCTTTTTGATGTGGTGCAGGTTTGCATGGGGATGGAACACACCAAGGGGATGCTCTTTCGTGGTGATATTATTGCGCAGAACCAGATCCAGCTCATAATGATCGCCACGTTTTCTGGCGATAGGCGTGATCGTGTTGTGCTTCTCCCCCTCTGTCTCTGCAAAGATAAAGGAGGCCTCATCACTGTAGCTGCGCCATGCATCCAGGATCACATCCGCCAGAGCGATCAGCCGCTCTGTATCCGGACCGGAAATGCGGATTACGGACATCGGCCAGTTTACAATTCCTGCCTGTACATCTTCAAAGCCTTTGACGGTAAAGCTTTTTTCGACCGGTGCTTTTGCCATCGGGAACTCATATCTGCCGCCCTGAAAATGATCATGGCTCAAAATCGAACCGCCGACGATCGGCAGATCCGCATTGGAGCCGAGCATATAATGAGGAAACTGTTTTACAAAGTCAAACAGCTTCACAAAGGTATTGTGCTCGATTTTCATCGGCGTGTGCTGGCCGTTAAACACGATGCAGTGCTCATTATAATACACATAGGGAGAATACTGAAATCCCCATCTGCTGCCGTTGATCGTCAACGGAATGATCCGGTGATTCTGACGCGCCGGATGGTTGATACGACCTGCATAACCCTCGTTTTCCACACAAAGCAGACATTTCGGATAGCCGCCCTGCTTTGCCAGCCTTGCCGCCGCAATCGCTTTGGGGTCTTTTTCCGGCTTGGACAGATTGATCGTAATATCCAGATCGCCGTATTTCGTTGGCGTTACCCACTTTTCATCCCTGCAAACACGGTATCTTCGAATATAGTCCGTGTCCTGACTGAATTTATAAAAGAAATCCGTCGCTGCTTCCGGAGACTTTTCATATTCCTCATGAAACCGGCGGATGATCTCACTGGGGCGTCCTACCAGACAGCTCATGATCTTTGTATCAAACAGATCCCGGTAAACGATACCATCCTCCTGCATGATCCCGTTTTCCACCGCATAATCCATCATTTCCGTCAGAAGATCCGGCAGCCTTTTGACCGCCTCTTCTTCTATCTGTTCTATCTTTTCCCCGAATCCATAGGGATAATCTTCTATCTGGAACAGCTCCAGCAGCCGGTTTGTCGTATAAATTTCATCCTCTGCAGATACCAGACCTGTCAAAAGTCCATACTGCACCAGTTCAAGGATTTTATCCTGAATCATTGCCCTGATTGCCTGCCTTTCTTATAATACTACCGGACCGTCACCGATCTCTACCACATAAAAATCTGCCGCGTAACCGATTTTTTCCAGATAAGCCTTTCCAACCTGCTCCTGAAAGGCCTCGATTGCTTCATCCTTTACGATACTGACCGTACAGCCGCCAAAGCCAGCACCGGTCATTCTGGAACCGATGACACCGTCTACCTTCCAGGCTTCCTCTACCAGCGTATCCAGCTCAATGCCGGTTACTTCATAATCATCCCGCAGGGAAACGTGGGACGCATTCATCAGCTTGCCAAACTCTGTGATATCGTTCGCCTTCAGCGCTGCAACTGCCTTGATCGTGCGCTGATTCTCATAAACCGCATGCCGCGCACGCTTTACTCTGACGGGATCCTTGATGGCGGACTTGTAAGTTTCAAACTGCTCCTCCGACAGATCCCCCAGCGACTCGATGCCGATCACCTGCTGCAGCTCTGCCAGAGCCGCTTCGCACTCACTTCTTCTTTCATTATATTTAGAATCGCCCAGACCGCGCTTTTTATTGCTGCAGGAAATCACAAGCTTCGCGCCCTCCAGCTGAATCGGCGCATACTCAAATTCCATCGTCGCAGTATCCAGGAAAATCGCATGATCCTTTTTGCCCATCGCGATTGCGAACTGATCCATAATGCCGCAGTTTACACCGTTAAACTTGTTCTCGGAAAACTGACCGATCAGCGCCAGATCCTGATTGGAAACCTCAAAGCCATACTGATCACGCAGGATATAACCTGTCAAAACCTCGACCGACGCGGAAGAAGACAGCCCGGAGCCGTTCGGAATATTGCCAAACAGCAGCAAATCCATACCGTTTGTCACTTCCATCCCCTTCTCGCCAAATGCCCACATCACACCCTTGGGATAATTCGTCCAGTCCGCTTCCTTCTCCGGCTTCAAGCCCTCAACGCTCGACTCGATCACACCCAGCTGCTCGAAATTCATCGAATAAAACCGCAGCTTCTTATCCTCACGCCTGCGTGCCACACCATAAGTACCGATCGTCAGTGCACACGGAAAAACATGACCGCCGTTATAGTCGGTATGTTCTCCGATCAAATTCACTCTGCCCGGCGCAAAATAAACCTTCGCACCGTCTGTTCCTCCAAAAAGTTCCCCAAATTTTGCTAAAAGCTGATCTTTCATCGTAACCTCCCATTCCGCAGGCGCTTCGCGCCGGAGGAACCGCGAGCAGAACATCCGGTTCTGCTCTGCGATCATGGCTGCTTTGTGACGCCTGCGGCACAAACAACCGTTTGAAGAATAAGTGACCACGCTTATTCTTCAAACTGACCTCCCATAAAATAGTCTCAAACACAGGGCTCTCGCCCCTCCTGTAATTATCATACCATACCCCCTCCGTCCTGCCACCCCCAATTGTTAACAAGAACAGTCAAATTGTTGCATAACAATGAGCAGTGCCACCGGGAGGAAACCGACGGATGCCGCCAATCCGGTGAATGCGCAGCATTTACCGGACTG
>NZ_JAOQJY010000010.1:59882-123783 GCF_025567525.1 Gallintestinimicrobium propionicum
CTCCCAGCCGTTGAATATTTTCAAGAATAGACAGCCATATCGTTATCAACATTCCAAAATTCACTTTATCACTGACTTCAATTTCTACAAACGCGCCAAAATTTCTTATCAATTCCCTGTTGTGTAGTTACAAATTCCATTTCCTTTTCTCCTCGTTTGATCTATTTTACATGCAAATGTCCTTCTCGTTCCTTATGTGCACCTTTATAGAAGAAGAAAGAAAACCAGTTAATGACAAACTACAACATAATAATGGGAAGCTTATCACAATCATGTGACAGGCTCCCCATTGGTATCAATCTTTTTATTGCTATTGCTTCACTATTTTCACTCAAACCGAATGATCGCTACCGTCTCCGCATTTACCAACCTGCAAGCCCTATGGTGCTTCATCTGGCGAAGGATAGACCCTGACTTCCGGTATTGTGGTTTTTTTCGTCCGAAGAAGACCTGCAATTGTCCCATTCTCCCTCTGATACAGATCCATCTCCGAAATCACAAGAAGCTCTCTTCCATCCCGGATGATTTTCTGTGCATGAAGTGCTTCCTCTTCAGAAAGTGTGAGTATCGTGATAAGAGAAGCATCTCCGGTGCAGACCATCACGGCGGCATGAAGCCTCATGCATCATACCGGCATCCGCACATTCTCTGCTTACTTATTTAAGGCTCACACCTCAACAACCATTCCGTCCAGCTTCTGTGAAAAGCCATCCTCAAACACCATTACCACCAGTCCCTGAAATTCTTCCAAAACATGCTCCACCAGAAATCTTGCCGTTGCAGAATCCACCCGATCCGCCACACCATCCAGAAACAGCACATCCGCATCCTGATAAAGTCCCCGTGCGATCCCGACTCTTTTTCTCTGCCCACCGGACAGGTTCTCTCCCTTTTTTCCACACCGCTTGAGCAGTCCATCCTCAAAGGTTTTCACATCCTCGACCAGAGCTGTTTTTTCCAGAATGCCATTCATTTTTACATCCTCAATCCGCCCTCCCATAGAAATATTTTCCAAAAGAGAGTCATCGAATAAAACCGGCTCACTCGGTACATAGACGCATTTTTTATCCTTCAATTCTCTGTCGCATACGGAAAATAATGTGCGCAGCGCTTCGCTGCTCTTTTCGCCTTTTAAAATCACGATTTCTTTTTCCGCCGCATGGAACGTTTTCTTTCCACCGCCTGCACAGATTAAAAAATCATATCCGTCTTTTTCCCTGACAAAGCCTGCACCATCTGTCTCCTGAAGCAAAAATCCAAGGCGTTCCAGCGATGCGTTCGTCTGCTTCTTTCTTTTTACCAGATTTCCGATCGCATCCGGCAGATATGCCAGAAACGCATAGTAATAGCCAAACATGACAAATTCGCCAACCGAAAAGATTCCGTTCATCATAAACGGCAATGCAATCAGTAAAATAATGCCCAATGCCATATTCGAAGAATTGCCGGAAATACTGCCCAGCAGGCTGTCAAAAATTCTGTCCCGAATCTCGCTTTTCGATCTCTCCTGACATTTTCTCTCATACGCGGAAATTACCCGTTCCCGGTTTCCGATCATATAAAAATACTCGGTGTTTTCAAAAAAGTTATTCAGAAAACTCGTCACTTCTTTTGTGTTTTTCCGGGAATTCGTCCGGTATAAGAAAATTTTCTTGCCAAGAACTTTTACCAGAAAAACCGTCAAAGCGGTCGGGAACAGGCTTACAGCTGCAAAGATCGGGTTGATAAAAAACATCACGATTAATATCGAAACGGATAATACGATTTTGGGAACCTGATAATAAAATTCCAAAAAGAAATTTACGACGTCCTCGCATTCATTCCGGTAATAATTTAAAACTGCGCCGTCTGTCTCCCGCGCCGGATTCAGCGATTCCCTCAACACATAGTTTAACAATACACTTTTTACGTTGTATCTCGCCTTGGTTTTCCATTTTTCCACAAAAGCGGAATTGACCTGTTTTACACAATTGATGATCAGTGGAACCATCACGTTGATCAAGATTAAAATGTTCAGGGAATAGATTCCAAGTGTGACGTCTTTTCCTTCAATCACGTTAAAAATGTCTTTTTTTGCAATACCGCTCATTAAAAAACTGAACGTATAAGTGATCGTTTCGACCGCTATCACAAGTAGTCCAAAAGCCTTTATGTCTTTCGTGAAAGCCCGATATAGTTCTCTCTTTTTCATTTTCATAATTTGTCCCTCTCGATTCTCAACAGGTTTCTACCTGTATCCGACTTTCTTCCATATGTATCTTTTTGTGGAATTTCAAGGCACTCCTGTTTTTATGGGACACCATGATAATCGTAGAATCCGTAAATTCCTTTTCAAGGAGCGTATCAATCGTCGTGAGGATTTTATCGTCTATGGAAGCGTCGAATTCATCGACCAGCAAAATACGGGGCTTTGCAATTAATGCTGCCGTCCATGCCAAAATCTGCGCCTCATTTACCGTAAAATCTTCCGGTTTGATGGTATCTTCCAGACCGATTTTCGTTTCTTCCATCCACTGATCCATATGGGTGATTTTCAGCGCCAGCTCAACCGACTGCTTCTCGTAATTGTCGTAAAACCGCACCAGATTGTTCAGCAGCGTATCTTCGATAATCGGATAAAACTGGGAAATATAGAAAACATTTTCCACATATTTTCTCCGGTTAAACTCCCGGATTTCTTTTCCACCGATCAGAATTTTGCCGCAGTCCGGTACATACAGTCCTGCAATCAGATGCAAAATAGTGCTCTTTCCGCAGCCTGTCCTTCCCTCGATCAGCACATTTTCATTCGAGCCGATCGTAAACGATATATCTGACAAAACCCTCGACTGATTGTAGCCAAAAGAAACGTCCGAAAACACAATCTCATTGCCGCTAAATTCTGCAGCTTCTTCGTTTTGATCCTCCTGGGATTCCATTTCAAATATGGAATTCACTCTTTTTAGAGCAGCAAGCGACATCGGCATCTGCGCAAACTGATATTTTAAATGAAAAAACGGCATGTTCAATAAGCCGACATAACTCGTCAGCAAATACAGTTCTCCAATTGACAATCTGCCACGATTTAACAGCTGGACTCCGATCAGCAGTGCAATGCCTTCCGCAACATTTAGCAGGGAGAAAAACACCGTCGCCGGCAAATTCCCCCAGAAGGACGCCTTTACCTGTTTTTGCTCAAACTCTGCAAAATCCTTATGGAACCGCTCATGGATATAATCTTCTTTGCCAATTCCTTTTACATCTGCCGCAGCATACACATCTTCGGAAAACTCTCCAAACAGCTTTGTTTCACTCGCTCGCGCATCGTTCCATAATGCAGAAAGGCTCTTCTGGGTTCCGATAAAAATGACAAATATCAGAACCGCTATCACACAAAAAATTTCGCCGAGAATCAGCGACTTTGTCAGGAATACAACCAGGATTCCCACTATCATAAATGAGCTGCTCATGATGTCGATCAGCATATTGGAAAAGAATCCAACCATAACGTTGACGTCGCCTTCGATCTTCTCAAAAAAGTCTCCGGTTTTCGACATTTTATGCTGGGAGACAGAAAACTGGAATAATTTTTTCAACAACTCTTTCCGGATTTCATCGCAGACGCTCCTGCCCATTTTTTCGCTTAAATAAGAATTTAAAACTGTTGCAAATCCTTTTACGACCACAACTGCCAAAAAGAACAGAATAAATGCAACAAGCCATGTAATTGTCTGTTTCCCCAGACCGTCTATGATCTTGCTGAGTATGCCTGGCAGCCCCAAAGAGATCACTGTCTCCAAAATCAGCGAAATTAAAATGCCAAAAACAAACCGTTTCCTGGTTCGAAAGATCTGCAATAATGTGTCACTCAATATTTTCTTTTTCATTGTAGTTTACCCCTGTTATTACCCCGTTGATAGATTTCTCTTTTTCAAACAATAGAATGCAATACAAACTCCCGATGCTTTGATACTCACCCTTCCAATCTATAACTCGCTCTGCGCGAACGTACTGTTGTCACCAATCAACTGCCTGCGCGAATTATCTGCCTCCCCACACGCACAGTTCGTCATAAAATATATCTTATATCGATTGTACCATACTTTTCGGGGTTGCAAATAATCTCGTCGAAATTAGCAGCCTGCTCGTAGAAATTGGTAAAAATAGGGGGAAAGTTCCGCGAACATTCTATTGTTATGAAGGGAATTTTCCGCCTGCAAAACAAAAAATACCGATACATCATGCGACTTTTTTGCACGGTGTACCGGTATCTATACATTTTTCCCAGCTTCAAAATTAACTATACTTAATTTCCAATCCGCTGTTGCTCTGCGATTTTGACTGCATTCCTTTATTCTTTTACTCTTCTGTAGTTTGCAGCCATTTTTTCACTGTTTCCACGTTAAAGCCAATCAACTCCGCGATTTCTTCCGGCGAACGCCCTTTTTTGCCCATTCTGAAAGCAGTTATTTTTGCCTGTTCTTCGCGTCCTTCTTCGCGTCCTTCCGCGTAGCTCTCATTTCTCAAATCTTCCATAACCTTGCACATTTCATTCACTCCTTTCGGATTCTCTTTCAGATACCGCGTCTTTTCCGCCATTAGATCAAAATACATATCTTCCGCATCCGTACAATTAAAATCGTGCATCAGCTTGCCCAAATCCGAATCGCCGCGGTATTCGCCATTTACATATAAAATATGTGTTCCATCCTCAAACGGCTGGTTCAGCGTAAGGTTCATATTCTGAATCACATACATTGGCTTCCCTGCCTTATAATAATCTTTTTCCGTGATAAAGATCACATAAGTATCCGGCAAGTCTCTGTAATCCTGTTTTTCATCGAGATTTTCCACGTCCATCACACTGGAATGGTATCTCGCACGATGCGGATCGGCTCCATTATCCGACCGTTGAACCTCCATATCGTATTTTTTCCCTGTACTGTCCTCTGCATACGCATCCAGACAAATCGACCTTGCTCCGGTCACCCGCTTTAAATCCGCCTGTGTCTCACACTTTAACAGTGTCAGATCCTTTTTCCCGGTAATAATCCGAAGAACCATTTCTGCCAGTGGGAGATTATCTTTGAAAAGTCCCCGCATGAATGTATCGTCAATCGGTCGGAAACTGCGCAGACGCTCAAGATCTTCCTGATGCCGTTTTTCTCTTTTTTTATCTTCCGTTTCACTCATATGCTATCCTTTCCGATTCTGCGGATAGCCTAAAGCCTTTCTTTGCTTTTATCCTACCACAGAACCCTTGCTTTATCAATCCTTATTACTACCATATAATACACTATCATTATTGATAATTATAAAAGCACATCACCTCTCCTTTTCTCAGGGCCAAGCGGAGCCGACGCTTCCTATCCTATTCCGTCCGATTCAGATACCCGTCAGCTCCCGCCTGTTTCTGTCGTTTCTCCAGTCCGATGCAGTTTTTCTTTTCCATTGAAAAACGAAACTCTTATTCCGGCTTTCCGCCAGCCTGTACAATCAGAAAGTTCATGGTCTCTAAAATCCGCTTCCGATCTGCCCTCGACAACTCCTCCAGCTTTTTGGAAAGAGCGTTCGCTTCCGCGATAAAGCCGAAATCCAGTTCGTCCTGCAGAAGTTCATCTGCTGAAACGCCAAGCTGATTTGCGATCGCCACAAAATTCTGCAGTCTGGGCATTTTGATGCCCCGTTCAATACTGGAAATCGTCTCTATGCTGACTCCGATTTTTTCCGCAAGCTGCTCCTGTGTAAATCCACGCTTCTCCCTGCACCGTTTAATCTGCTCCCCAAGCATATACTTTTTCCCTTCCCCTTATCGTTATAGTCTCGTACTGATAGTATGGGTAAAGTATAGGTTTCCTATCTGTTCCGCTCCACGAGCCCTTAGTTCTACTCAAGAACCCTTAGTTCTATTTTTGGAAATTTTTCAACCAAATTTGTTAAAAATAATGGTATGGTAGAGTAAATTTAAAACTCCCTGAAACTTTTTTCCTGCCTACAACGTCTAATCCTCAGAACAACAAAAGAAGGAGGCGAATTTCTTCGTGATATCATTATCCAGAAAAACAAAAGAAAAAGCGGTAGAAGATCTGCTTTTGCAAAATTACGATCAATATTACCGGCTCGCTTACAGCTACGTCCACAACGAAGCAGACGCAGGAGATATCGTCCAGAACGGCGCATATAAAGCTATCCGAAGCAGCTCTGACTTAAAAGAGGTCCGTTATGCAGCCACCTGGCTGTATCGAATCATGCTCAACGAGATTTTTTCTTTCTGTAAGCAGAAAAAAACGGAGCCGTTGGAAGAAGGAAACGACGAGCTACACTACGAAGACGCTTACGAGAATCTCGATCTGAAACATGCGCTGGAGCTGCTGCCGCCCCGCGACCGCATGATCATAGAGCTGAAATATTTTGAAGATATGAAGCTGGAAGACATTGCAGCCATCATGGAAGAAAACACAAATACCATCAAAAGCAGACTATATCGCAGTCTCAAAAAACTCCGGTTGTCGCTGGACTGACCGCCCGACACAGCTGCCGACCACATTTGAGACCCATCAGCGTGCAGCAAGTTCAACACCATTCAAGCGGTGGCTCAGCCCCGCCATCACTCTCAGAAAGGATTTTTATTATGGAAAACCGTGAAAAACAGTTACAGGAATTGAAAAAAGAATATCAGGACATCCACATGTCCGAAGAACAGCTTTTACAGATGAAACAAAAGATCTCTCAGGCAAAGCAGGAGAACAGCCAGCAGGGTTCCAATGCTGCCCACAGCTCTGTCTCCCACAGACGCTCCATCACACGCCGCTGCGGGATCGCCGCTGCTGCAGCCGCTGCCGCTCTGGTCATCTTACCGAACACCTCTGCTTCCGTTGCCTACGCAATGAGTCAGGTTCCTGTGCTCTCCAGGCTTGTTGAAGTCGTTACCTTCCGGGACTATCACTACGAAGATGACCGAAACAGCGCAGACATTCAGGTTCCGGAGGTAACTGTCGCACCGGACACTGACACGGATACACAAAAATCCTCCGCCGTTTCCGAACAGACGAAGAAAACAGCAGAGGAAATCAATACAGAGATTCAGACCATCACAGACCGCCTGATCGCAGAATTCGAAGAAAGCAAGAAAAACGAAGAAGGCTACCAGAATATGACCGTCAAATCCGAAATTCTGGCGACCACCGATCAGTATTTCACCCTGAAACTGATCTGTTTCCAGTCTGCCGGAAGCGGTGCGGAATGGAACTACTACTACACCATTGACCTTTCCACCGGAAAACGCCTGCAGCTTGCAGATCTCTTCCAGGAGGGCAGCGATTATTTAACCACTATCAGCGACAATATCAAACAGCAGATGAAAGAACAGATGGCGGCAGATGAAAATAAAATCTACTGGCTCGATTCCGATATGCCGGAATGGGATTTTACCTCTATCACAGACAACACTTCCTTCTACTTGAATCAGAACAACGAGGTTGTGGTTTGCTTCAACGAAGGCGATGTTGCACCGATGTCCATGGGCTGCCCGGAATTTGTTATTCCTAACGAGGTGCTCGCCGGAATTCGGAAGTAAAGTCAACGAGGTATGCCGTGCCGCGTGTCACGGTGCTGCGCGATCTGTCTGCGTATCCGCAACATCCTACGTTTTATCATGCCCGACACACCCGCGCAGCGCTGCTGTCACGGCTCCCCGCCCAGCTCGAGCCTGCCGACTCTGGAGATAAACTCCTCTACCTGTTTTAAGTGCTCCCGGTTGACGCGGTTTTCATCCTGCTGAATCTGCTTCCGATACATCGTCGGGGAAACCCCCTTCATCTGCCGAAACGCCTTGCTGAACACAAGCGGATCCTGATATCCGCAGGACAATGCGATGCTTTCCACCGGCAGATGCGGCACCATCAGCATTTCCGCAGCCTTTGTCAGCCGGTACGCTGCCAGAAACTGCTGCGGGGACATACCGAGAGATTTCTGAAACAGAGTATATAAATAACTGCGGTTGACGCAGACATAATCCGCCACGTCCGTCACCCGGATCGGGTTGCAGTAGTTACGCTGAATAAATTCCACTGCCCGGCGGACATACTGGTTCGCCCGATCCGTTTCCTCCCGCCTTTCCTCCGGCATACTCTGCGCCACAACCGACAGAAAAATATGCAGCAGACCGTTTCGGCGCAGCTCGTTTGCAACGCCGACCGTATTATGATCCATCATGTCCCGGACAATGCTGTAAAGCTCATCCGACTGCTCCGAATGAAACACCGGGTGCCGCGGGGATATCCCCATGCTTTTGACATATTCTTCCGCGCGCTCACCCGCAAAGCCGACCCAGATGTACATCCACGGATCTTTTTCATCCGCCTGATAAAAGCTCATCTGCCCCGGCTCGATCAAAAATCCGCAGCCTGCTTCCAGCGGATATTCCTCGCCCTCCATTTTGAAAATCCCCCTGCCGTTTAATACATAATGAATCAGATAATGCGGCTTCATCGCCGGTCCGAAGCAGTGCAGGGGTTCTGTCCGGGAGCACCCGCAGCAAGTCATGAAAAGCTCTCCGCCGGGCTGTCCCCCAAATTCCAGTTTATATGCTTTTTCCATACTGATCTCCATTTTGCAGGCGCTTTGCGCTAAAATCCCACACAATTCACTGGGACTCTACACGCCTGCGGTACATAACTGCCAGCAATCCACAGTTGCTTTACAGGCACTTTACTCCCGATACCCCGTCTGCAGATTCACAAGATTTTCAATCGGCTGCCCTGCAAAATACCGTTCCAGATTATCTGCAAACAGTCCGACGATCTTTTCCAGCGTCTCCGGAAGGGAAAAACCTCCGGAAACATGCGGCGTAATCAAGAGATTCGGCGCATTCCAGAGCCGATGGTCTGCCGGAAGCGGCTCCGGATCTGTGACGTCCAGCGCGGCCCCCGCGATTTTTCCTGCATACAGCGCATCCGCAAGGGCATCCGTATCGATCGCCGTTCCGCGTCCGACGTTTAAAACAACCGCATTGTCCGACAACAACGCAATCCGTTCACGGCTCAGCACATGATACGTCGATGCATTGCCCGGCAGGCTCATCGCCACGATATCCGCCTTTGGAAGCAGTTCTTCCAGACTGTCCATGCCGTACATACCCTCCATCCATTCCGGGCAGTCGCTCTTTTTAGAAACTCTTCTGCGGATTCCGCTCACCCGACAGCCAAGTGCATTCATCTTTCTGCCGAACGTCATTCCGATATCACCGCAGCCGATCACCAGTACATTCGATCTTTCGATTACTTTTACATGTCCTTCCGAATGCCAGCAATGTGCTTTCTGGTTGTCCCAATACAGCAGCAATTTTTTCCGCAAGGCAAACAGACAACCGATCATATGCTCCGAAATCGCCATTCCATAAGCACCCGTCGCATTCGCAAGCTGTGCACCCTCCGGCAGAAGCCCCGGTTCACAATAGCCTTCCGTCCCGGCATTATTCAACTGAATCCATTTGAGGTTTTCACACTTTTTTAACTGCAAAGGACTCTGCAAATTGCCAAGGATAATGTCCGCGCGCCGCAGCTGTTCTTCTGTCACCTCCGGCTTTTCCGTAAAGAAAAACTTCTGTCCCGGCGCAGCCTGCAAAAGCTGTTGCTTTTCTTCCTCCGTCACTGGCGGCGTGACCAGAATACAGAGTCTTTCCCGCTTCCGCACCTCTGGAAGCAGCATCTGCAGCTCTTCCAAATAAATGCAATGCGAAATTTCGTTCTTCTCAACCAGTCTCAGACAGCTTTCAAATTCAAACCAGCGCACTTCCTCCAGTTCTTCTTTCTGAAGGACAAAATCCTCCGGCCTTCGATCCAGCCATAGCGCATAAACGTTGCTGACCTGCCTGTCATGAAATTCCTTTCCATGAAAAACGCCGTCATAGGAAAATCTGCGCTGTCCGCAATAAATCAACTCATTTTCCGAAACACTGCAGCCCAGTTCTTCCTTTAACTCCCGCAGCGCAGACGGAATGAAATCTACCCCTGCAGGAATATGTCCGGCGCTGGAAATATCGTAACAGCCCGGAAAGGAATCTTTATTCTGACTTCTTTTCTGCAGCAGTACCTCGACTTTTCCTGCCCGTTCCCGCAGGATCCAGACATGAGAGGTACGGTGCCGCAGTCCCTGCTTATGTGCAGCTGTCCGTTCTGCTATTTTCCCGGTCGGTACTCCATTTTCATCTACGATATCCAAATATTCCATACTCTACTGCCCCTGTTTTTTGTCTCTTTCTTTCTATTTTAATGAAATCTATCGCCGTGTCAATCTTATGTAAAGCTCCAGGTCCGGGATAGAAAGCCAACCCGTCCGTCTGTTTTCTCCTATTTCTTAGACACATTTCAAAAACTGGGAAATTTTGCTACACTCTTTCAATTCTGTGAATTGAGGAACCCCATTTCCTGCGATATGATACAGCTACAAAACAAACAGAGGAAAAAATTTCTCATTGTTTCCCGAAAATTCGGGCATCCTTTTACTGACAAATTTGTATTGAAAATCGAAAATGGAGGATTTTATCATGGCAAAGAAACATTCCGGTCTTTCAAAGGCAGCTATCCTCGCAGCAGGCGTCGGCGCAGCGGCATTTGCAGCAAAAAAACATACAGACCATCTTGCAGAGGAAGGTCAGACCTTATCCGGTGAGATTAAAGAAGCAGTCGCAAAGACCGCAGAAAAAACCATCAAAATGCCTGCTCCTGACCCGAGCTACCGCAACACAGAGCGGGGCAAATATGAGAAAAACAGCAAGGGCATTTACTACACCAACGGTAACTACGAAGCATTCGCCCGTCCCGAAAAACCCGAAGGCGTTGACAACAAAAATGCTTATCTGGTGGGTAGCGGACTGGCTTCTCTCGCAGCAGCGTGCTTCCTTGTAAGAGACGGTCAGATGCCCGGCTCCCACATCCACATTTTGGAAGCAATGGACGTTGCAGGCGGCGCATGTGACGGTATCTTTGATCCCTCCAGAGGCTATGTAATGCGCGGTGGACGTGAGATGGAAAATCATTTCGAGTGCCTGTGGGATCTGTTCCACAGCATTCCTTCCCTGGAAAAGCCCGGTGCATCCGTACTGGACGAGTATTACTGGTTAAATAAGCACGATCCCAACTACTCCCTGTGCCGTGCAACCGTAAACCGCGGTGAAGACGCACACACGGACGGCAAGTTCAATTTAAGCCAGAAGGGCTGCATGGAAATCATGAAGCTGTTCCTGACAAAAGATGAAGACCTGTACGACAAGACCATCGAAGACGTATTCGATGATGAGGTATTCAACTCCACCTTCTGGTTATACTGGCGCACCATGTTTGCTTTCGAGAACTGGCACAGCGCACTGGAAATGAAGCTGTACTTCCAGCGTTTCATCCACCATATCGGCGGACTCCCGGATTTCAGCGCACTGAAATTCACCAAATACAATCAGTATGAATCCCTGATCCTTCCGATGAAGAAATACCTGGAGGACGCAGGCGTACAGTTCCAGTTCAATACCGAGGTTACCAACGTTATCTTTGATTTCCATGACGGCAAAAAGGTTGCAAAGACCATCGAATGCAAGGTAAAGGGGAAAGAGCAGAAGATTGCCTTAACCGAAAACGATCTGGTATTCGTAACAAACGGCAGCTGCACAGAGGGAACGATCTACGGAGATCAGAATCACGCTCCGGTGGGCGATGCAGAAGTTCGCAACAGCGGCGTATGGGATCTGTGGAAAAATATCGCCCGTCAGGATCCTTCCTTTGGTCATCCCGAGAAGTTCTGCTCTGATATTAAAAAGACCAACTGGGAATCTGCAACTGTTACCACTCTGGATGACAAAATCATTCCTTATATTGAGAAAATCTGCCAGAGAGATCCCAGAAGCGGCAAAGTCGTTACCGGCGGTATCGTAAGCTGTCAGGATTCCAGCTGGCTGTTAAGCTGGACCATCAACCGTCAGGGTCAGTTCAAAGAACAGGATAAGAAGCAGGTTTGTGTATGGGTATACAGCCTGTTCACCGACGTTCCCGGCGATTATATCAAGAAGCCCATGAAAGAATGCACCGGTAAGGAAATTACAGAAGAATGGCTGTATCATCTCGGCGTTCCGGTAGACGAAATTTCGGAGCTGGCAGAGCACAGTGCAGTCTGCGTTCCTACCATGATGCCTTATATTACCGCATTCTTCATGCCCAGAGCAAAGGGTGACCGCCCTGACGTTATCCCGGACGGCTGCGTAAACTTCGCATTCCTGGGTCAGTTTGCGGAAACCCCCAGAGACACTATCTTCACGACAGAATATTCTGTTCGTACTGCTATGGAAGCCGTTTACGGACTGCTTGGCGTAGACCGTGGTGTTCCGGAGGTATGGGGCAGCGTTTATGATATCCGTGAACTTCTCGATAGCTCCGTAAAGCTGATGGATGGCGTATCTCCGCTGGAGATCGAACTTCCCGGACCGCTCAATAAGCTCAAGAAGCCTCTGTTAAAAGCAATTTCCGGTACAGTGATCGAAAAGCTTCTGCGCGACCATAATATTCTCAAAGAAGGCATGATGTAATTCCATTTCCAAAAGGGGGCAGCGCCTGGAGATTTTCCCGGACGCTGCCCCTTATTCATGACAATAGAATGCTCGCAGAGCGTGCATTCTATTATTTTTTATCAATCTGCTTCTGTCCGAACTGCTTCCTTCAGAATCCGCACCATCAGTTCTACACTTCCGACGTGGTATCCGCAGCTTCCGTAAATGCCAGTGCCATCCGGTCTGACAGCTGCCAGAACCGGGAGCTTTTCGGCAAGCCTCATTCTCTTCGCAGTTTCCTGCCAGCCACAGAGGGTACCGGACGCTGTGTCACCAGTCGCGGTGTGCAGTGCGGCATTAGCATCCGAAGCACCGCCAGATATATCGTATAAAATTTCTATCTCAGATCCCGCATCCAGCGCCAGCACTTCCTGCAGCGTTTTATGCTGCAGGTCTTTTTCCTGCCGCAGAACGAAAAGCAGCTGACAGCCAATTCCTTTGGAATTTCCTTTTGCGCTCTTTTCCAGTGCCAGAACCTCATTCAGCACATGCTCTGTCGGCTCTGCCCCAATTTCCAGAAATGCCAGAATACTGCGTTTTCCGCTTACCAGCTTTTCCAGACTGCAACGCGTTCCATCTGCTCTCTGTAAGAGGATGTCCCGAAGCAGGCAGCTTTGTATTTCCTCCCGGAGACTGTTGTTTTTGTTTTGCAGCTTCCGGCAGCTCTGGCTCTCATCCGGCACACTGGCTTTTTCCCACGGCATCACACCATCTGCTTTTTCAAAATCCGGCATATAAAGCTCGGTCTGTTTCTCCTTTTCGATCGCAAACAAAAGCTCTGCTGCCTCCTGATCCCCGTTCAATAGCCGTTTTACTGCAATCAGGCGATAAATTCCCACCGGAAGTAAAAGCTCTAACGTTTCCTTTTCAAATACCAGTCCGGCATGATTCATTGTCACGAAATGATCCTTTTCCAGACGCCCCAGCGTCCAGTGCTGCGCATAAATCCATTCTTTTCCCAAAATATTTCGCAGCAGAAGCGTTCCTTTCGAGGCCTGCGCCCTGCTGACCGGTACACGGAATGCGCCGTCCGCCCAGTATTCCGAAAGCATCAGGCTTTTATCCAGTCTCGCCGGGATATTCAGGCTTCTGCAAATCGCAATAAACAAAATCGTCCTGGAAACTGCACTGCCCATTTTCAGCTTCAGACAGCCGATCGGCGACGCGCAAAGGGTATCATATTCTTCTTCCGGGATATCGGTAATGTTTTGGTTTACATAATTCCATATCAGCTCTGGATTGGAGGCAAATGCTTCCTGCTCCTGAGCAGTCAGCACACTGCAAATGTAACTTCTGTAAGCGCCGATTTCTTCCAGCCAGATTCTGGGACACAGCAGATCCTGTACATGTATATCTTCCGACCAGCTGCCGCGCTTTGCTGACAAGTGGTCTTCCAGCACTTCTGCCCGCAGATCTTTATTATCTTTTTTCGTCAGACTGTCCAGCAGCTTTTTGCGATCCGGGTTATCATCCTTTTCCAGAAAAGCTGTCAGCTCCTCTGCATTCTCTCCCGCAACGCGCATCCTCTCTTCCTCCTCCGGATGCACTGCAATCGCGTGCCGGGTCAGCTGATCGAAGCGTTCTTCCCGCAGCTTCACTGCATCTGCCAGTCTCCGCGTGCCGCGCGACACTTCTTCCTCACTCAATACACTTTCCCGGACAACGACTTCTTTCGGAGCGCAGAGCTTCGCCAAATGCCATTCGCAGGCAGAGACGCCAGAAAGCGCATCTTTCATTCCCGCTTCCGAATCCTTCAGCACAAGCGTAACAGCGCAATCCGCATCTGCCGCCCCGGCGCCGTCCTCTGCCAGATTACAATAACGCTCTACAAACTTCCCTTCTGACCGCGCCTGCAGCCGGATGTCGCCCAGCCCAAGCCTGATCGAAGTCTCGCCCTGTTCGTCGGTTTCCAGCACTGCTGCCGGGAAATATTCCGCCATGTTCAGAATTTCCACCGAAACTTGTGCGTGCGCTGCCGGGGTGTTGTCCTGTTTTCGCACCTGAATCCGGAGCTCGCGTGTCTTTGTATACGAAGCGGTGACATTGTGGCAGACAACCGCGCCGTCCCTGCCGATTACCTCTTCCCGCTTTCCCGCCGCATAATCGCCGAATGTGCGGCTGTGAATCAAAAGCGCCTGTCCGGCAGGTCCTGTAAACCAGCCGCGATCCAGTTTTTCTTCCGGCTCGCAGGCCCCCAGAAAGTGCCATTCTCCATTTACCCAAACCTCGACCCAGGCATGGTTATCGTCGCAGTGCGCCCAACGCGGCGTGTATACCTGACGTGCTGCAAGCCCGACACTGCGCAATGCCGTCACCGTAAAGGTGGATTCTTCTCCGCAGCGTCCTTTTCCGCTCCGGTACATCGTCATCGGCCCCGCCGTTCGGTCATCTGCCATTTCATACGTTGCATGCTCTACGCACCAGTAGTTGATCTCTACCGCTGCCTGATATTCGTCCAGTCCTACAATTCGGTCTTTTAACTGCTCGTAAAAAAAACTGCGGCAATCGCTGATGTCCTCCGAGTTGATCCGATAATACAGTACGTCGTGGACAAACAGATCCTCCGGCAGCTTCTTGCACCAGTCTATCGTTTTCCGCAGCCAGAGGGCATGGCGCACATAACTCAGAAATATTTCAAACGGATATTCCCCGGCATCCCGCAGCGGCATTGTCCCGTAAAAAAATTTTATCAGCAGGGCCTCTTCCTCGCTGCACAAAGACAAGCCTGCCTCGATTTCGGATAAAATCGGCGCAAAATATTTTTTTCTGTTTTCAAAGTGTGTTTCCGCATATATTTTTAATTGTTCTGAAAATTCCATGTTTCCTCTGATTTCCGCGCACGCTTTTTGCGCATACCGAGTTTGTGTCAAGTGCACGCAGACACAAATCTCGCGATTGAAAAATTTTATTTTTCAATTTTCCTCTGATTTCCATGCACGCTGCACGATCGGATGACCGCCGTATGGTGTCCTTTAAGCCCTAAAAAACGCCCCACAGGTTTTCCTGCGGAGCGCTTCTGTGTAACGTATTCAATCCCACTTTTTGAGGATCGACATCATTTCTGCTGCATTTTTTGCCGGATCCTTAAAAACAGCGGAGCCTGCCACAATCACATTCGCGCCGGCCTCCAGCACCAGCTCGACATTTCCTGCACCAACGCCGCCGTCTACCTCCAGCTCAATCTCACGACCGCTTTTCCGGATCAGCTCTGCGGTCTGGCGGATGCGTTCCGTTGACTCCGGAATATATTTCTGACCGCCAAAGCCAGGCTCGACACTCATAATCAGAATCAGCTCGACTTCATCCAGATATTCCTCCAGCACCTCTACCGGCGTACCGGGCTTGATGCTGATACCAGCCTTACAGCCGCAGCTGTGAATCTGTCGGATAACCTCATGCGCGTCTGCACAGGCTTCCAGATGGATCGTAATAATATCTGCGCCTGCTTTTGCAAACGCTTCCACATGCCGTCCCGGTTCTACGATCATCAGGTGCACGTCCAGAACCATATCGCAGGACTTGCGGATCGACTCCACAACACACATGCCATAGGACAGCGCCGGAACGAACATACCGTCCATCACATCGATATGAAGATATTTCGCGCCAGCATTTTTTACCGCTTCAATCTGCTCCCCAAGCCGCATAATATCGGCTGCCAGAATTGACGGAGCCAGAATTTTTTCCATACTTTCCTCCACTTAACGGGTCACAAAATTCTTTACGGTATTGTATACACCGTTCCCGTCAAGACCATATTTTACAAGAAGCTCGCCCGCAGAACCGGACTCGCCGAATACATCCTGAATGCCGATTCTGCATACCTTTGTCGGGCACTCTTCAGACAATGCCTCGCAAACGGCAGAACCAAGGCCGCCGATCACGGAATGCTCTTCCGCCGTCACGACTTTTCCGGTCTTCTTTGCGCTGTTGATGATCAGCTCTTTGTCCAGAGGCTTGATCGTATGAATATTGATAACCTCTGCGCTGATGCCCTCTGCTGCCAGCTTTTCAGCCGCTTCCAGCGCAGAGCTTACCAAAATACCGGTTGCAACGATCGTCACATCCGTACCCTCACGCAGCACGATACCTTTTCCCATCTCGAAATGATAACCGGGACGGTCATTGATTACCGGCACTGCAGAACGTCCGAAACGCATATATACAGGGCCAACATATTCGATTGCAGCACGGACACACTCTGCCGCCTCAACCGCATCGGAGGGGTTCATGACAACCATACCCGGAATGGAGCGCATCAGAGCGATATCTTCGTTACACTGATGGCTCGCACCATCCTCGCCGACGGTGATGCCGGCATGGCTTGCGCCGATTTTTACGTTCAAATGAGGATAGCCGATAGAGTTACGGATCTGTTCGTAAGCACGGCCTGTTGCAAACATGGCAAAGGAGCTCGCCACCGGAATTTTCCCAACGAGGGAAAGTCCTGCTGCCACGCCCATCATATTTGCCTCTGCGATACCGCAGTCAAAATGACGGTCAGGAAAGCTCTTTTTAAATACAGCGGTCTTTGTCGCTGCGGCCAGATCTGCGTCCAGCACTACCAGCTCAGGATGTTTCTTTCCCAACTCTACCAGAGTTTCCCCGAAGGCTTCTCTGGTCGCAATCTTCTTTACTTCTGACATAATGCTTCACCGATCCTTTCCAGATCCGCCATTGCGATCTGATACTCTTCATCGTTGGGCGCCTTACCATGCCAGCCAGCCTGATCTTCCATAAAGGAAACACCCTTGCCCTTTACCGTATGGGCAATAATTGCAGTCGGCATGCCCTTTGTGCTGCGCGCTTCTGCAAACGCCTGACGCAGCTGTTCCATATCGTTGCCGTCTGCAACGTCAATTACATGGAAATTGAAAGCGCGGAACTTCTCGTCGATCGGATACGGGGAGCATACGTCCTCGATCTTTCCATCGATCTGCAGACCGTTGTTATCTACAATAAGCACGAGATTATCCAGCTTATGGAAGCCAGCAAACATCGCAGCTTCCCAAACCTGACCTTCCTGAATCTCGCCATCGCCCAGAAGCGAATATACGCGGAACTTTTCGTCTGTCATTTTTCCGCCCAGTGCCATGCCGACAGCGGCAGAAACACCCTGTCCAAGGGAGCCTGTGGACATATCTACGCCCGGGATCTTATCCAGACAGGGATGTCCCTGCAAATAAGAACCGAGATGACGCAGTGTCTCCAGATCCTCTACCGGGAAAAAGCCTCTATGTGCCAGGGCAGAATACAGACCGGGTGCCGTATGTCCCTTGGAAAGAACAAAACGATCCCGGTCTTCCTTCTTCGGATCTGCCGGATCAATATTCATCTCTTCAAAATACAGGTAGGTAAAGATATCTGCTGCAGAAAGCGATCCTCCCGGATGACCGGATTTTGCGCCATGTACAGCAGTCAAAACGCCCTTGCGGACTTCATTCGCCACTTTGGCAAGTTCCAAATTATCCATAATTCCTCTCATTCCGCCGCGAAAACGGCCCAAAAATTAACCACTTACTTTACTTTGTATCACATTTTACTATAGACAGTCAACCCATTTACAGGGGGTTTTCTCATATCTTTTCCCAAAACCACATATAAATATGAAAAAATCTGGTGGCGCTTTTTGAAAAATATTTTCCGCAAACGGACTCCTCTGTTTCTATGCACGCTTTTTCTGTGTATTTTTCTGCCCGCAATTTTGCTGTGTTCCCACTGCTTTGACCGGGCTCTTTTCCATAAAATAACAAGTGCATATGTGCAGTCCAGCCTTGAACACGATGCCCTCAGCCTGCACTTTGTCATGGCGTATCCGAATCTGCAAGGGATTCATCTAAAAGACGCTGCGCTTCCGGTTTATTCTAAGGAAGCTTCCGAGGCTTCTGCCGCCTCCCGGCAGAAATTTTTATCCGTGCTCTCCTTTCTCGATTCGAAAAAATTAAATGAGGAGGAACGCTATACCTACGATCTGCTCTGCGACAGGCTGGCTCTCGACCTCGAAGAATCCGATTTTTCCTATTATGAGGAACCCCTTTCCCCGACCTCCGGCATGCAGAGCGAGCTGCTTTTATTATTTGCAGAATATCCGTTTTATACCGCTGACGACGTGGAAACCTATCTTTCCCTCCTGCAGTCCGTTCCCGATTACGTGCAGGGTCTGCTTTCTTATGAATCCGAAAAAAGTGCAGCCGGGCTTTTTATGGAAAAAGAGGACGCTAAAAAAAGTGCACAGCAGTGCCGCGAAATCCTCACAAAGGAGGCGCTTTCCTCCGGCACGCACTTTTTACAGACGACGTTTTCTTCCAGACTTGCATCTCTTTTACAAAAAGGACTTCTGACCGCCAAGCAGCAGTCACAATACGAAGCACAAAACCAGTCGCTTTTGTCAAAATCCGTCCTGCCCGCCTGGCAGTCCCTCGCAGACGGGCTGGAACAGCTTTCCGACACCGGACGCACGAGGGGAGGACTTTCCCAGAAGCCCGACGGGCGGCAATATTATGCCTGGCTCGTCAAGGAATCCACCGGTTCCTCCCTTTCCATGGATCAGCTCTATTTGCTCCTTCAAAAACAGTTTCAGAAAACCTACAAAGAGATGAAGCAGACGCTGACCACTTATCAGGAGCTGACCGGCGGTACGCCTGACCTTGCCCCGGTTAACGATGGATTTCCACTTTCTGATCCAACCGCCATTCTGGAAGATCTGCAAAACCGGATGCAGCAGGACTTTCCGGCTCTGGCCGATCTAACCGCCCAGACGGTTCAATGCGACATTCAGGATGTGGACGCCGGGCTCGAGGCATATTCCAGTCCCGCCTTTTATATGATCCCGCCTATCGATGCTCTGATGCAGAATACGATCCGCATCAACCGTTCCTCGACCGCAGACGGAATTGAGCTTTACACCACACTCGCTCACGAGGGTTATCCGGGGCATCTCTACCAGACCGTCTATTCCTCCCTTGTCTGCGACACGCAGACGCTGCCAATTCGCAAGCTGTTCTCCTACGGCGGATATGTGGAGGGCTGGGCGTACTATACCGAACGGATTTCCTATGAATATGCCGCACAGGTCCTTGCGGAAGCGGAAGGCAGCTTGGGCAGCTCCTATCCCGCTGCGCTGCTCTGTACGCTTCTGGCACAGCAGCGCGATCTGCAAATCAACCTGTTTTGCTTACTCGACCTTTCTCTGCACTATTACGGCGCGGAAGAGTCAGAGCTTCTGCGCTCCCTCGAATCCTTCGGTCTTTCGGAAGAGCAGTCGGAACGTGTTTACGATTATCTGCGCACTGCCCCTGCGGTCTATTTGAAGTATTACGTTGGTTATCTCGAAATGAATGCTCTCAAAAAAAGAGCCGAACTTCAGTGGAGCGACAGCTTTTCCCTGCTGCGCTTCCATCGCTTTGTCCTGGAGGCTGGTCCGTCTGATTTCGAAAACCTTACAAAACGGCTGAAACAGACTGCAGCAAAAACGGGCTGACCACGCGCCAGCCCGTTTGGTTCATGCCCATAGATCGCTCACAGAGCATGCATTTTATTGTTTTATTCCACGCTTTTCAACGATTCCGCCATATTGATCCGTTCCAGCTTCAGATACATCACAACATCTACAATGACCATAAATACAAAGGTCAGCAGGATACTCTTTACAAAGCTAAAGGGAAGCACCCGCGGCTGAAATGTAACCATATCGACATCAATATTTGCAATAACAAACCGGTGCAGGCAAATTCCGGCTCCCAGCCCGACAATTGTTCCGAGCGCTGTCAGCACGACATTTTCCCGGAACACATAGGATGCTGTCTCCTTTGGTCGGAAACCAAGTACCTTGATCGTTGCAATCTCCCGGATTCGCTCGGTGATGTTGATGTTCGTCAGGTTATAAATTACGATAAATGCCAACGCACCGGCGCAGAGGATGACCAAAAGCACCACTGCATCCAGACTGCCCATCATTTTGTTGATCTGGCTGAGCATATCCGCATTGACCGCAACCGCAGAAACGACGTCGCATGTCAGCAGCTTTTCCGACAGTTCCCGGTTCTCCTGTGCACCCTCCGATGCATGGATATAAATGCTCTTGTAAACCGGATCACTTCCGTTATCGAGTTTCCATGTTTCCGGTGAAATATAAACGTAATTATAAATATAGTTTCGAGATAGAGCAGCCACCTTCACTTTTAGCTTTTCGCCATCCTCTGTCCGCAGTGTAACGGTATCCCCAACGCGGATCCCGCATTTTCGCGCAAGCTTTGCACTGATAACAGCCTCTTCCTCACCAGGCCATGGAATATCCTCACCCTCTTCTGTCCGCAGCCGGATATACTCCTGCGCTGCCCCGGTATCCTGCGGAATGACGACATTGGCGGTCTTGACACCACTGCGCCCTGTCAGATCCATTGCAATCTCACAGAAGGGCATCCAATCCTCAGAGGATTCGGAAAGCACCTCGGTAAGTTCAGAAAAGTCTGCCGCATCCGCGGCCGGATACCCCTCTTTCAGTGTCGCGCTCATATCATACAGCTGCACTTCCTCATACTGCATATCCGCAATGTCCGCAATCGTATCCTTTATACCATAGCCGGTTACAAGAAGGGCTGTACAGCCGCCGATACCGATTACCATCATAAAAAATCTCTGCTTATACCGGAAAACATTCCGCACGGAAACCTTTGCCAGAAAGCTCATATGGTTCCAGACAAACGGGATGTGCTCCAGCCATACCCTTCTGCCGCTCTTTGGCGACTTGGGACGGATCAGATTTGCAGCCGTGCTCATCAGCTCGTACCGACAGGTCAGCCACGTTACGCCAACCGAGCATAAAAGTGCCACTGCAAGCGAGGCAGCCGCCAGCCCCGGATCAAACATCAGCTCATAATCCCCCATATGGTACATGATCTTATATGCATTCCAGATGACGGTCGGGAAAATCGTCGAACCGATCAGGAAACCGATAACTGAACCGATCCATGCCGCACTTCCCGCATAAAACAGATATTTCCCCATAATCCGGGCTTCCGAATAACCGAGTGCCTTGAGTACACCGATCTGTGTCCGCTGCTCCTCTACCATCCGGTTCATTGTCGTCATACACACCAGCGCCGCTACCAGGAAAAAGAAAAACGGCAATACCTTCGCAATTCCGGCGACGATCGTAGAATCATTTTCATAACTGGCATAACCGATATTGGTATCCCTGCCCAGCACATAGACATCCGGCTCCTGGATCTCGTCGATCTGCTTCTGCGCATTTACAATCTCTTCCTTTGCATCTGCGGTCTTTTCATCCAGTGTCTGTAAGCCGTCTTCATATTCTTTCTGACCGTCGGCAAGCTCCTTCTCTGCATCCGCCAGCTTCTGTTCCTGCTCGTTTAGCTGTTTTTCCTGCGAGGAAAGCTCCTGCTTTGCAGCCGCAAGCTGCTTTTCTCCAGCTGTAAGCTCTGCCTCGCTGCTTTCCAGCTGATTGCGCTGCGCATCCAGAGCTGCCTGCTGCGCATCGAGCTGGGCCAGCTGCTGCCAAAGCTGCGCAGGGCTGACGGCGGCACTGCCGGACATGCCGGATTCTGCGCCCGCCTGGCTTCCCGCACTCTGCGCAGCCGCAATCGCTGCATTCAACTGTGCCCGCGCGCTGTCAAGCTGCACCTGCCCGGCTTCCAGCTGGCTGCGTCCATCCACAAGCTGCGCGCGTCCGTTGTTAAGTTCCGTCTGCTTCTGCGCAAGCGTCTGTTTTGCCTGCTGCAGCTGCTTTCTTGCGTCCGCGATCTGCTCTTTGCCGTCTGCAAGCTCTTTTTGCCCGTCTGTCAGCTTCTGCTTCGCCTCTTCCAGATCGGTACGCGCATCCGCCGTCTGATCCCGCAGCTCCTTCTGCGCATCGTCCACCTTCTGCTGCGCATCTGCTTTCAGGCTGTCGTAGCGGTTCTGCGCCTCCTGCTCTGCAATCGGCTCTGCCCAGGTCTTGAGTTCTTCGATTTTTTTCTTGTAAACGTCACTGTAAATCCGGTCATTCTGATCGAGCCGGACAAAAATTTCCGTATAATAATTCGTATCAAATCCATCCGGAAGCATGTATACAAAGCCGGAAACCCGCCCCGTTCCAAGTGTGGTCGAGCCACGCTGATAGTTAATATAATAGGAAGCATCTGCTATGCCGACGATTGTATACACGTCATATGCGAACAAATCTGCCGTCTCTTCGGGATTTTCATCCGAAACCTGAATCGTTTTTCCGATATCGTCTTTCGAAAACAGACTGGAATCCATGACGATTTCATCCGCCGCCTCCGGCAGCCGTCCCGCTTTTAATTCGACCTGATTCTGTACTTCCAAAAGTGTCTGCGCCACAAGCACCCGGCTTTTGCCGCTCTCATCCACCGCCAGGAAATCCGAAGAAACCGCGCCCTCCACTGCTTTGACATCCTCTCGGCCTGTAAAAGCGTCCACCGAATCCTTTTCAAAGCCGAGCGTCGATAACAGCCGCAGATCATACAGGTCATGGTTGTTCAAATACCGCCCGCCGTTTCGCACCATTGCAGGTGTCACCACCATCAGCCCGACGAAAAATCCCACACCCAGCGCTACAATCGCCAAAATTGCAGCATATCTGCCGAAGCTCTGCCGGATTTCCCGATATGTTGTTTTCCACATCGCCGATTTTCTTCTTTTCACGTCTCCTCACCTTCTGCCGCGCCGCGGCACAAGCCTATATTTCCAACAAACAAAATGCTTGCCGAGCATCCCATTCTATCCTTTACCACTCGATCTGCTCTACCGGAACAATATGTTCGTTTTTACGCATATCTGTGACTGTTCCATTCTTCACGGTGATAATCCGATCCGCCATCGCCGTAATCGCCTGGTTGTGTGTGATGACAACGACGGTAACGCCCTTTTTGCGGCAGGTATCCTGCAGCAGCTTCAGCACTGCCTTACCTGTATTGTAATCCAGCGCGCCGGTTGGTTCATCGCACAGCAAAAGCTTTGGATTTTTGGCAAGGGCACGGGCGATCGCCACACGCTGCTGTTCCCCGCCGGAAAGCTGCGCAGGGAAGTTCGATGCTCGGTCTGCAAGCCCCACGTCTGCAAGCACCTGCCCTGCATCCAGCGGATCGCTGCAGATCTGGGATGCCAGCTCCACATTTTCCAGCGCTGTCAGGTTTCCGACCAGATTATAAAACTGGAACACAAAGCCAATATCATATCTGCGGTAGTCTGTCAGCTGCTTCTTTCCGTAAGAGGAAATTTCTTTTCCATCCAGCAGGACCTTTCCCTCCGTCAGCGTATCCATTCCGCCAAGGATATTCAGGATCGTTGTCTTGCCAGCGCCGCTGGCTCCGACGATCACGCAGAATTCGCCTTTTTCGATTTCGAAATTGACGCCCTGCAGTGCCGGGATCTCCACCTCGCCCATGTGATAAATTTTTTTCACGTCATGAAATTCCACAAAACTCATACTTTCCACTCATTTCTGCGCACGCTTTTTGCGCATGCCGAGTTTGTGTCAAGTGCGCGCAGACACAAATCCCGCGATTGAAAAATTTTATTTTTCGTAACTGTTCAGTACCTCCACAGTTACCATTTTTCAATCTTATTCCTCTTCTTCCATCATGCTTTCCAGATATCCCCTGTCCCACAGGAGAATCTTCAGCTTCTTTGCCGCCTTGACCGCAGGCTCCGTAAAATACTGGTTCGTCATCACAGCGCCCACCATCCGGTCGTAATAATCCCGCCCCGCATAGGCTTCCTGAACTGCCTTGACACCAACAGGCCCATCGTAGCGCTTACACTGTACCGCATAGGTCACGCCCTCCTTTTCCGCCAGGACATCAACACCGTAATCACCGCTCCCGCGGGTCACTTCTACACTTTTAAAACCATGGTCTTCCAGAAGGTCCGCACAAAAATATTCGAAATCGTGTCCCTCCATTGCATCCAGCTCACGTCCCTTTAAATGCTCCCGTATCCGGCGTGCGCAGAAAAAAATCAGCCATATGACAAAAACAACCGCCGCCACAATGCCTGCTGCACCGGCAAGCAGCTTCCAATCCAACATGCTCTTTCATTTCCTCCGGTTTCTGACTGCAGCCCTCCTGCTAAAACGAACTACAGTTCTTCTCTTTAAGGGTACAATATTCTCCACTTCTTTACAATCCTGCCGCCGAAAATTTCATTTAGTTTTTATAATTTCTCGCTCCGTTCGTTGCGTAAAATACCGTTTTATGCTATGCTTTTCTACAGATTGTCCGATACCGTTCAATCGTATTTTTTAAGATTCCAGGAGAGCTACAAATGAACAATAGAGAACGTTTTTCCTCCAGGCTTGGATTTATCCTGATTTCTGCCGGCTGTGCGGTAGGATTGGGTAATGTCTGGCGTTTTCCTTATATTACGGGACAATACGGCGGCGCCGCGTTTGTCCTTGTTTACCTTATTTTCCTTGTCCTGCTCGGTCTTCCGATCATGGTCATGGAATTTGCGGTGGGCCGCGCCAGCCAGAAATCCGCGGCGCGCTCTTTCCATGTGCTTGAGCCTGCCGGTACAAAATGGCATCTGCAGGGCTATGCCTGTATGGCAGGCAACTATCTTCTGATGATGTTTTACACCACGGTCGGCGGCTGGATGGCAGCCTATATCTTCAAGACGCTGACCGGCGAATTCAAAGGTCTGGATTCTGACGGCGTTGCAGCAGTTTTTAATGACATGCTCGCCCGCCCCGGTTACATGACATTCTGGATGGTTCTTGTGGTTCTGCTGAGCTTTTTTATCTGCAGTCTCGGTCTGCAAAAAGGTGTGGAGCGTATTACCAAGGCAATGATGAGCTGTCTTTTCCTCATCCTGCTCATTCTGTGTATCCGCAGTGTGACACTGCCCGGCGCTTCCGAGGGACTGCGCTTTTATCTGATTCCCGATTTTACCAGATTTACAGAAAACGGCGTCGGCAACACGATTTTCGCCGCAATGGGACAGGCGTTCTTTACCCTGAGCCTCGGCATCGGTGCGATGGCGATTTTCGGCAGCTACATCGGTAAAGACCACACCCTGACAGGGGAAACAATCAATATCTGCCTTCTGGACACACTGGTTGCTTTTCTCGCAGGACTGATTATTTTCCCGTCCTGCTTTGCATTCGGCGTCGATCCCGGACAGGGACCCGGTCTGGTGTTCATCACTCTGCCCAACATCTTCAACCAGATGGTCGGCGGACGGATTTTCGGTGTTTTGTTCTTCGTCTTCATGACGTTTGCCGCCCAGTCCACGATTATTGCCGTATTTGAAAATATCATCAGCTTTTCCATGGATCTGTTCGGCACATCCCGTAAAAAAACCGTCCTGATCAATGGAATTGCGATTATCCTCCTGTCCCTGCCCTGCGTATTCGGCTTCAACATCTGGTCCGGTTTCCAGCCGATGGGCGCTGGCTCCACGATTCAGGATCTCGAGGACTTCATTGTTTCCAACAACCTCCTGCCCCTGGGCAGCATGGTCTATCTGCTGTTCTGTACCAGCAGATACGGCTGGGGCTGGAAAAACTTCCTGGCAGAAGCCGACACCGGCAAGGGCGTAAAATTCCCCGCCTGGGCGCGCGTTTACGTTTCCTATATTCTGCCGCTGATCGTCCTGTTCATTTTTATTATGGGCTATTATCAGAAATTTAAATAAGGAGTAAAAAACTATGCAGCTTTTGGAAGAAAGAATTCGCAAAGACGGAATCATTAAAGAAGGAAATGTCCTCAAAGTAGACCGCTTCCTGAATCATCAGATGGATATCCACCTGTTTGAAGAAATCGGCAAAGAGTTTTACCGCCGTTTCTCGGATGCCGGCGTCAACAAGATCCTGACCATCGAAGCCTCCGGTATCGGCATCGCCTGCATCACGGCGCAGTATTTTGATGTTCCTGTCGTTTTTGCGAAGAAAAATCAGACCAAAAATATTGCCGGAGACGTTTTCACCACACAGGTGGAATCCTACACCCACGGCAGAATCTATGACATCATCGTATCAAAAGAATTCCTTTCTCCCAACGACAGAGTCCTGCTGATCGATGATTTCTTAGCAAACGGAAGAGCTCTCGAGGGTCTTGCTGCCCTGGTAGAATCCTCCGGTGCAACCCTGGTCGGTGCGGGCATCGTAATTGAAAAAGGATTCCAGCCCGGCGGCGATGAGCTGCGCAAAAAAGGCATCCATCTGGAATCTCTCGCTATCGTTGAAAGCATGGACGAAAAGACTGGCACAATCACGTTCCGCGAGCAGTAATGCGGTACTTTTTTCCCAAAGTCCCATATCATAAATAGTAAAAAGGACTCTGAGGAAATTTTATGACAAAGGAATCTTTAAACAGCAGCCGGACGCCGTCTGACGGACATCTGGCTGACACCAATCCAAACTCAGCACAGACTCTCGCTGCTTCCTGCAGCCAGCCTGTGCTGACTCTTTCTCAAGGCGCTCCCGTTTCGGACACCGCCAGCTCCCAGACCCTCGGGCAAAACGGTCCCGTCCTCTTACAGGACGTGGATTTTATTGAAAAACTTGCACATTTCGACCGGGAACGCATCCCGGAGCGCGTTGTGCACGCCAAAGGAAGCGGCGCATTCGGCACATTCCGCCCTTACCGTTCCATGCGGGATTATACGAGCGCTGCGTTTTTACAGGATCCGTCCGTATCCACCCGTTTTCTGATCCGTTTCTCCACCGTCATCGGCTCCAAGGGCTCTCCTGACACTGACCGCGACCCGCGCGGCTTTGCTGTTAAATTTTACACCTCTCAGGGTAATTATGACGTCGTCGGCTTAAGCCTTCCAGTCTTTTTTATCCGCGATGCCATGCAGTTTCCCGATTTCATCCATTCCCAGAAGCCTGATCCCTGCACAAATATCAAAAACTACGCGCATGTCTGGGACTTTTTCTCCCTCACACCGGAAAGCCTTCATCAACTGATGTGGCTCTACAGTGACCGCGGCATCGTTAAGGATTTTGCCAAAATGGACGGTTTTGGTGTCAATACCTTTGTCTGGGTCAATGGAAAAGGGGAACGTTTTTACGTCAAATATCGTTTTACCGCGCAGGAACCCTTCGACATCATCGACCGAAAAGAAGGAAAACGCCTTGCCGGTCAGGATCCGGACATCGCTGTGCGCACGCTGCACAGGCGGCTCGCTTTGGGCAACCCGATCCGATATGAATTTCAGGTACAGATCATGAAGCCCGAAATGGCTGACCAACTGTCCTTCGATCCACTCGACGATACCAAAATCTGGCCGGAGGATCAGTTCCCGTTCCAGAAGGTCGGCATGATGGTTTTAAACGAAAATCCCAAAAACTTCTTTACCGACATCGAGCAGGCAGCGTTCTGTCCCGCAAACATCGTTCCCGGCATCGAATTTTCCGCCGATAAAATGCTACAGGGACGCACATTTTCCTACACCGACACACAGCGTTACCGCATCGGCGCAAACTTCGCCCAGCTTCCGGTCAACCGCCCGGTTTCTCCTGTCGCCAACGACCAGCAGGACGGCTATATGGCATACAAAAATCCGCCCGGATGCGTCAACTACAAGCCAAACTCCTTAGACCGCAACAATCCGCAGGAAGCCCCCATGCCCTGCTATCCGGGCATGCGCTATCCCGGTGGGACTGTGCAGCGCTCCGTCCTTGAGAAAACCGACGACTATTCCCAGGCGCGCACCCGTTACCGCTCTTTGCCGGATGCGGAAAAAGCCCGCCTCGCGGACGCCATCGGCTGGGAGCTCGCCCAGGCGCCGATGGAAATTCGCAAACGACAGCTCGATCTGTTCGCCAAAGTAAGCGCCGACCTCGCCAACCGCGTCAGCCGTGAAATCTATCTGTTCGAGACGGGAAGGAAAGGATAAAATGTAAAAAAGAATGTGCCTTGGCACATTCTCGCGCCGAGACGCGGTTGCTTCGGCAACCATCTAACCCTGCGCCGAGTGCGCATCCCCGTAGCGCGTTTTTATTTCATAGGACGCATTTTCCTATGAAACAATAGAATGCACGCTCTGCGAGCATTCTATTGTCATGAATAAAAAAACAGCCACAGGCGCTTCTGAATTTGCGGCGCGCCTGCGGTTGTTCTTATTTTCTTTGAGATAGAACAGCATACGCACTCTTCTAAATATTGGAAGCCTGTTTATTGCTGACTTCCTGTCGTTTTCCCCAGGATTTCTTCTACTTCTTCCTCACTCATCAAGAGATCCTTGGCGATCTTTTCGGGACTGTCTCCAAGCTGATATTTTCTGGTTACCAATTGCACAATACTTTCCTTTTGTCCTTCTTCTCTTCCAAATGCGCAACCTTCCAGATAAATCTCCTTCGACCGATAATTCAGCACTTTTCCGCCCATAACTTCTGTGACCTCCTTTTCTACATTGCTATACTTCGACACCAGTTTTTCCACCACATTATTGGACAATTCACACAGTGCGCCAAAGGTGAACGGCTTCATATGACCGCTTTGGCACTCCTGATCCAGCATTTCCGCAATTTTTTCGTATTCCAGTCTCAGTCCGCTTAACTGTTTCTGATTTCCATCAATTTTTCGAAATTCTTTTTCATATCGAAAAATATAAAATGGGATCAACATCCACAGTTGTTTTTCAAAAAGTTCTTCCAGTGTATAGTCCTTTACCTTCAAAATCGGAATCCCGTACTGCAATTGCTTCTGCCGTACATGGATACAGATTTTCAGTTCGTCCGACGTTGTCTTGCCGCTTCTTAAATAGATGACTGCAGAATCCGGGAATTTTACATGCAGTACTCCATTCCGATATTCTTTCTCCATCAAAGCAATCTGCGCATCATATTCCCACATCCGAATTTCCATCGTCCCATCCGCTGTGCTCTGACATTCCAGATGATATCGTTTGGAAATTCCCTTTAAAGAAATCAATGTCAGGTTGGAATCCGTAACCCGCTTCTCCTTTTTCCCCTCCGGGTTCCTAAAAAAAATCTCGTTCTCATTCGATACCACTACTTCCCGCCCGGTATAATTCGTGCCGAACAGCTCGTTAATCAGCGGAACCACCAGCTCTGGGCAGTCCTGCAGCAGCGTGCGGAAAGTGTCATCATAAGGTGTATTGATTGTCTCCATCTTTTGCCTTTCTGATACATTCATCTTATACCAGGAAGGCTCCTTCCTGCAAGGTCTTCCTGGTATCTACATCTGTTCCTTATTCAGTTTTTGTCTGATAGAAATCTCTGGTCGATCCGACCTTGAAAAAGTAGAAAAGATTTCAGATTCTACGGCATAGGCGACTTTCCCTCTGCAAAAGCCGCCTGCCATAATAGAAATAGAATGTATTTAATATAAACAATATATCAGGAAAAATCAACAGCAACCGCTAGACAATACACGGTGAACCGCCGATTTATAGAGATACCAGCTATACCCTGTAAAATATAACGTCTTTTTCCTGTTTTCAAAAACAGGCGATAGCGAGTTTTTAAACCAATTTCTTGCTTCTACCTCACTTACTTCCCCGTTTTCTATCTTTGTATTTACATTCGACTGAATCATCATAAAATCAATAAACTGCTCCATAGAAAAATCATAGAATAATTCATATGTGATCTGATTTTTAATGTGAAAATAATCCGGCAGTTCACTTTGTTTCCACGTGTTTTCGTTTCTGGGCGGTTTGGGAAAGCGCTTTAAATATTCTTCATGATACCAGTTTGTATAAGCATCATTTTCCTGCATTTTATCTATAATCCAGAAATCATAAATCAGCAAAATACCCTGATCCTGCAGAGCATGTCCCATATTCTCTAAAAACAAATCTCTGTCAACCCAATTTACCATTCCAGCTGCAGTTACGATATCATATTTTTCTGCTGGTTCTTTTGTTTCCTCCGCTTTTGCCCTGTAAAATGTATATGCTTTATTATCCTTATATTCCTCTTTACACACTTGAATCATTTGTTCTGATATATCAGTTCCTGTAACCCTGTCGCAAATCAAGTGGAGTGCTTTTGTCGATAATCCAGCCCCACATCCTACATCCAATCCATTCCGAAAATTGGAAGTAACTTCACAATCGCTTACAAATCGTTCTATTACTTTTTTATGAAGCCATGGACGGTTCACATATCCTTCTGCGATTCTCTTTTCATCAAATGTAATTTTATCCATTTCCCCTCCAAATTAAATAATTGCCTGTAAAAGATGAATTCCCCTGCTGAGCAAACTATATTGATAATCTTTGTCATATGTTTTTTTTAGGATTATTTGCGGCATCGCTTCTTGAGGTACATATCTTAAACAATAATTCTGCAATTCCTCTATATTTATATCTGTCAGGGGATATAAATATAGCTTATACGGATTTATTACTGTAATAATTTGAAGTAACAATCTCCCTGTATATTCTATCATATCAATATTTTGATATCCTTCTAAAGCAATCTCTCTAAACGTCCTATGTTCATCATAAAAATTAAATCCAACTTCTCCCTGAAATCCAAATGCACCGCTTACTGGCTTTCCATTAACAATATAACTGCTTCCAGGTCCATTTTTACCAATATGAATACATGAAATATCTCCCAATTCCTTCTGAAAACCGGAAACAAGAATATTCATATTATTTGCTACTTCTGTTTCTATATTAAATTTTTGAAAAATTTCAGTTTTTAAATTACATCCGTTTAGCGCTTCTATTCCATCCGCCATACCTATTATTCCGTCATGTATAAACCCGGGTATTCCAACTACAATAGATTTAATTTTATTGTTCAATATCTTTGTTTCGATAACTTTAAGTATTTTTTCAACAGATATTGATTTTTCTTCAATTTTGTCATAACTGATATTCTGTTTATATAGATCAACTATAAAAACTTCTATATATTCTCTTTCTACCTTTAAGCAAAGACTATACGCATATTCCTGATTCAGAATATATTCATTCGCTTTTCTCCCCCCAGTTTCACCGCGTTTGTCTGATAACATATGTATAATATCCTGCTCATTCAATTCATCTACCAGCTTACTTACTGTTGGAAAACTCAGTTCTGTTTTTTTTGTAATATCTTGTTTCGTATTTCTACTAAAATCCCAAAAAGATTCAAGAATGATTTTTCTGTTGATATCTTTTACCATGCTCGAAAACGCCATATCCATCTCCTTTTTCAATCTATTATTAAAACTATTTTAATAATAGATTGAAAACTTTCTTATGTCAAGAATTAAAAAGAACGTCTTCCAGCTACAAAAAAGCGCCCCGGAGATTTCTCTCCGAAGACGCTTTTCTCTCGCACCGACGTTTTTGCGCCGGTAATATCTTTTCCTGGAAGAAACGCGACTTGCGTTTTCTCCTTATGCCAGAGATCCCATCGGGTCCCAGGGCTTTAATACGATCGGCTCCTGCTCGTAAGCTTCCAGAACCTCTTTCGGCAGGTACTTACGGTTTACAACGATCTGATAGGTATACTCGTCAAACCATCTGTCTGTCATAGTGTAGTAGCCATCTCTTCCGGCATCAGGTCCCCAGCTGTTCTCCACTCTCCAGCGATTAGGCTGTCCGTTTTCGTCAATGTTCACGCCCTGGAATACCATTGCGTGGGTCATCAGGCTCTGTCCGTAATCCAGACGCTGTGCCTTGGTCATAGGGAAGTCGGTCTGGAACAGATCTTCCAGTGCAAAGATCTTGGTATCCATAACGCCGCTCTCTCTGGTGGAGCGCTTGCCGACGTCACAGCCGAACCATACCGGCTCGCCATCCTTCATCTGTGCAATTGCAGCCTTTTTCAGCTCTTCGATCGGCAGATTGACATATCTTACCTGACGGCCTTCTGCAACGTTGCCCAGGTACTGTACAGTGTAGCTTCTGTAGTACGGCTTGTCCGCAGTCGGCGCATTGATCAGGCTGATGTAATCATTTAAGTTCAGACCGATATATTTTGCATAGAATTCCTTCGGGGTCAGGCCACATTCCCGATGGAACTGCTTGTCTTTGTCACGGTATTCGAAATCAAAGGTCTTGGGCGGATTGCCAAGGCAGATGCAAAGCATGTTGTAAACAATCTGCATCATTTCTTCCTTCTTTGCAAGCAGCTCTTCTTTGGTGCTGCCGGCACGGTATGCTTCCCGCAGAGTGCATGCGAACTCCCGCAGCTTTTCTGTCATGTAAGATACCATTTCGTTTGTGTTGGAGGAAATTTCGCTTTCCGGCATCGCTTCCTTCGGAACCAGTCCGTATTTGTCTACGATTGCACAGAGCATATCCCACTGTCCGCCGTCATTTAACGGTGCGGAAAGCAAATGTGCGATCAACCGGCTGTCTGTATCCTCTTCCAGAGTATCCAGAATTGTATTCAGGAAATAGTTGGATTTCTCCAGCTTGTCATAAAACAGGGTATAGTTCTGGGACAACTCAAAAGTTTCCAGATTGCAGTGCTTCATTACCTGAAAACGCATGCAGTTTAAGGCTGCGAACATCCAGCAGCGGCCGCTCTTTTTCTGGTTGGTAATCTTGCCCTGCTCCAGGCTGATAGAAAATGTATTCGCAATCTCTCTTTCTACGCTGCTGTCTGTTGCAGCTGCATTTACGCCCTTGCCCACAACTGCGTTCTGAGCAACGCGGTTTGCACGATCCTGTACAAATTCCTTTCCGTACTTTTCCAGAAGTTCCATTGTCACTTCTCTGTTCATCTTACGGTTCTCCTTTCGTTATGCCTTACTTTGTTCCTTTATGCTTCTGCCCTAAAAACATATTTATCCAAACGATGAAAGGCCTCCTGCACTCTCGAAAATGGCAGCGCCAGATTCATCCGGATGCTGTCCGGGTAGAAAAATGCTCTGCCGTCCTGCCAGATAACACCGACTTTAACACCTGCCTGCAGTAGCTCATCCATTGTCTTATGATGTGCTTCACACCATTTATGACAATCCAGATACAGCATATAAGTGCCCTCCGGCTTTGCAAGCTCTACACCATCCCAGTTTTTCGTGATAAAATCATATGCCCATTCCATATTTTCTGTCAGTACAGCTTTCAGCTCATCCGCCCATTCCTGACCATCCTTACTGTAGGCACCGATCAGTCCGTGCATGGAAAAAATGTTCATATTGTTATAATGAGACAGTGAGGTCTGCTTGTTCATCCGATCTCGAAGATACGGGTTGTATACAATATGATAGGAACCGATCAGTCCGGCAAGATTAAAGGTTTTCGTCGGCGCATACATTGCAATCGTTCTGTTTTTTGCATCCTCGGAAACCGTCTGTGTCGGAATATGCTGACGATTGCCCAGTGTCAGGTCTGACCAGATCTCATCCGAAATAACGATACAGTCGTTTTTACGATAAACCTCCATCGCAGCTTCAATTTCTTCCCGTTCCCAGACACGTCCGCTCGGATTGTGGGGAGAACAGAAAATTGCCAGATGAATATGGTTTTCTTTGATCTTTTTATCCATATCCTCATAATCCATCCGCCAGATACCCTCTGCATCCCGTTTCAGCTCGGTATGTACTGCCCGGCGTCCATTATTGTTCAGGACGCTGGTAAATCCGGTATACGTCGGAGAATGAACCAGGATTGCCTCGCCCGGTGCAGAAAATGCCTGCAGCGCGGCGACAACACCGCCCAGCACGCCATTTTCATAACCGATCGCTTCTTTTGTCAGCCCTTCAACGCCGTTGCGGACCTTCTGCCAATTGATGATGCTGTTGTAATATTCCTCGGACGGATTGAAATATCCGAACACCTGATGCTCCAGACGCTTCGTAATCGCTTCGCAGACAGACGGCGCTGTCTGGAAATTCATGTCCGCCACCCACATCGGAATCCGGTCAAAACCCTCTGCAATCTCTGCATTCGGCACCGGAATGTTTTCCCATGCGCTGGAATCCTTTCCCGTTCTGTCGATCACTGATGTAAAATCGTACTTCATGTTTCTTCTTCTCTCCTGAATGAATTGTAAAATTCTGTCCGGCCTCTGCCTGTCTCAGGCTGCGTCGACTTTTTGCATCCCTTGAATTCCATAATCGGCTCCTCCTTTTTATCTGCAAAAAATCGCACTTCCCCTGTTTGCCTTTCCCAGTGGTTTAAGCATATTCCTTTTGCAGTGCCATGTCAAGCGAGCGCAAAACGTACGCAAAAGCTCTACTGTAGTCCACGCCTGCGCTGACATTTTCCATGCCACGTATTTTTCTGCCATGCTAAAACGGGCTGCCTGTCTTTCGACAAAACAGCCCGTTTTCCCTGTTCATAATCTCTATCGTAAATTAAGCGTCGATTTCTTTATCTCTGATATAATCCATAACATCGCCGACGGTTTCCAGCTTCTCAAGGTCTTCGGAAGGGATCTCAACATTGTAAGCTTCTTCAAATGCCATAACCAGTTCAAACAGATCCAGGGAATCTGCATCCAGATCATCTTTAAAAGAGGTTTCCTCTGTAATTTCAACATTGTCCAGATTCAGCTGCTCGCGAATAATGCCTGCGATTCTCTCTAACATAATACTATCTCCTTTAATTCCAAATCATATTTCAGTGAATTGACATTCAAAGTATATTATCCATCCTATCAGTTGTCAACTGTTTTCCGGTATTTTTTAAAGCAGGCTCTGATAGATGTCGCGCTTGCTCACGCCCCTGTCTTTTGCCGCTTTTTTCATGGCTTCCTTCCGGTCAAAGCCCTGGCTTTCATACAGTGCAACATGTTCCTCCACCGGCATTTCCAGCCAGTTTTTCTGTGCCTCCTGCTTCTTTTCCTCGTAGCTTTTTCCCTCGATCACAAGGACATATTCTCCCCGCGGATCGTTCGTTTCGAAATAGTCCGTCGCGGCAAAAATCGTCGTCGGCATCACCGTTTCAAACCGCTTTGTCAGTTCACGGCATAACGTAATTTTCCGGTCGCCCAGCACCGCCGCAAGCTCCTGCAGCGTTTTTTTCAGATGATGGGGCGCTTCATAAAAAATCATCGTCCGGCTCTCCTCCCGGCAATCCTCCAGGATTTCGGTGCGCTCTTTTTTATCCGGCGGCAAAAAACCTTCAAAGCAAAACCGTCTGGTCGAAAGCCCCGACATCGTGAGCGCCGTGATGCATGCAGCCGCACCCGGCAGGCTCGTCACCCGGATTCCTGCTTCCAGACACATCCGCACGAGCACCTCGCCCGGATCGGAGATCGCTGGCGTCCCCGCATCCGTAATCAGCGCAATATTTTGTCCCTCCTGTAGCTTTGCAATCAGCGTATATGCTTTTTCCACTTTATTATATTCGTGATAACTTGTCATAGGAGTATGAATTTCAAAATGCGTCATCAGCTTCAGGCTGTTTCGCGTATCTTCCGCCGCAATCAGATCCACGCTGCGCAGCGTTTCCACCACGCGGGGTGTCATATCGCCCAGATTGCCGATCGGTGTCGCACACAAATATAAAATTCCCGTCATTGTTCCTCTTCCTCCTGTGTCAGCAGTCCGCCCTCCGTGTAGCGGTTGGCTGCATTCCAGAGAATCCACTCCTCATATCCGGCATCGTAGACCGCCTGAATCTGCGCGCGGATTTCCTCCGGGCCATAGGAAATATGCCCCTTTACCCATGTCGCGGTAAAATCCTGCAGCCATGGACGAACCGTCGCCTGCACGCCGGTCGTAGGGTCCAGCTGGGCGATCTCTTCTTTGCTGAGAGCAAAGGTTTTCGCAGCCGCGTCCTCTGCGGCTTGCGCACCATCTGCAGCTTGCGCGTTCTCTGCATTCTGCACAGCGTCGTTACCGCTAACTGCGGTTGTGCCGGACGTGCTCTGGCTGTCTGCTGCCGCGTCCGCCGCATTGTTGCCGCTGACCGCTTCCCCGCCTACAATCGCTGCGTCCACCGCATCATTCCCACTCACATCCGCCGAAACCGGCTTCTTCCCGGTCTTCGGATCAAGCCCGGCCAGCACCATTTTGGATGCCTGCATCGCTGCGAGCACCGTGTCGTATGGCTGTGCATCCGGAACCGGAATCTGATAATTATACGGTCCATAATGCGACGGATAAATCATCGGGCTGATCGCATCCAGTGACCTGGACATTTCCACATAGTTCTGTCCTACGATCTGCTGATCCTCTTCACTGTCGATCACAACACCATAAACATCTGCAGAAATCCGTCCGCCTGCCGCGTGGATTCTCTCCGAGGCATACAGCGTAAATCCGCTGATCGCCTCGGTTTTCGTTCTTCCCTTCGTACTGTCGCCAAAATCTACCTGCTTCATCCGGCTGTCTGTCGAAAAACGCACATAATCATACTGTACTTCATCAAATCCGGCTTTTATCGCCGCTTCCCCGACAGATGCCAGATATTCCCAGACTTCTTTGCGGTAAGGATTGACCCATGCCAGCCCGCTTTTATCCCGGAAAATGCTTCCGTCGCTGTTATGTAAGCTCCACTCCGGCATTTTTTCCGCCAGAATCGGATCTTTAAACGCAACCACGCGCGCAATCAAATAAATGTTCTTTTCTTTGCAGGTCTGCACGAGCGCCGGAAGGTCTTTGATATAGTGCTTCTCAGAGCCGATCTGCTCTGCCAGCGGCACATCCAGCTCACAGGTCAGATACCCGTCGTCATTTTTGACGTCGATGACGAGCGCGTTTAACTCTGTACGATCGACCAGCGCAATCAGATTGTCCATTCCCGCCGTGCCCGCCATCGGGCCACTGACATAAATGCCCTTTACCTTGACGCGATTCAGCTCTTTAACGGTGGCTGCATCCTCTACACTGTCTGTACTCGCGCCGGGATTTGCAGCTGTGTCGCCGTCCACAGTGGTTTCAGCCCCAGACTCGTTCGACATCCCGAACTCGCCGTCTACGCTGTCTGCGGCTCCAGTGCCGTCCTCTGCTCCTTCCTTTTTCGCAAACGCTGCCATCGTTTCCACATTTTTTCCCTGGCATCCGCTCAGGCAAAGCCCTGCCGCAAGCACTGCTGCCAGAACACCGCAGCGCAATCGACGGCACTTGCGCCTGGTACAAAACTGTCCGTCCGCTGCACCCTCCGGGCGGTCTCCCTTAATACCCATAAATTCCATAGATCTCCTCTGTATACACACCTGGCTCTTTATAGATCACCAGCGGCTTTTCCACCGTCATCCGCGGTTTCCCGCCGCGCACCGCCTGCAGCAGCACCATGTTCGGCTCGCGGTCGGCATACGGATACACCAGCTGCATCCTTTTAGGCTCGAGCTTATATTTCGACAGGGTGACGATCAGCTCTGCCAGCCGAAACGGGCGATGCACCAGATAAAAGCTTCCTCCCGGTGCAAGCAGCCGCGCCGTCTGCGCTGCGATATCCTCAAAGGTACATAAAACCTCATGTCTCGCAATCGCCTTCGGCGCTTCGGGATTGGTCAGACCATGCTGCCCGATCATATATGGCGGATTGGACGTTACAACGTCAAAAGAAGCAGCCGCAAAAAGCTTATCTGCTTCTTTGATATCTCCCTGTATGACAGAAATCCGATCCTCCAGATGGTTCATGGCAATGCTGCGCCTCGCCATATCCGCACTGTCTGCCTGAATCTCCAGACCGCACAGGGACTCCGCCTGCGTCTTTGCGGACAGCAGCAGCGGAATAATCCCCGTCCCGGTTCCCAGATCCAGTACACGCATACCCTGCCGGATGCCTGCAGAAGCGAAACCCGAAAGGAGCACCGCGTCCATTCCGAAGCAAAATCTCCCCGGGTCCTGAATGATTTTCAGCCCGTTTCTCTGCAGATCGTCAATCCGTTCGCCTGATTTTAACAAATTTGTCCGGTCAGTCATCCAGCTTTGATTTTCCTTCCTTCTTCTCCTGGCGTTCGAGCTTTTCGAGTTCTTTCATCTCTTTCTCGTCGCCCTCACCGTTTTTGCGTCCGCGTCCATGCTGTCTGCGGCGGAATTTCAGCTGCTCTACCTTATATTCGCGCAGTTCCTTTTCGTCGTTGACCTCAACCAGCACCTTGACCAGCTGGCGCAGGACGTTGACAGAGGAAACCTCGCCCTTTAAGCCGTCGTCCGTTGTCACATAATCGCCGGTATTGGGCAGACGGCGGTTCAATTCCTCATAGGTTTCCTCCTCATGCTTCAGACAGCACATCAGTCTTCCGCACACGCCGGAAATTTTGCCCGGATTCAGGGAAAGGTTCTGCTCCTTCGCCATCTTGATGGAAACCGGAATAAACTCGGACAGATGGCTGTGACAGCAAAGCACTCTGCCGCAGATGCCGATTCCGCCCAAAATCTTCGTCTCGTCGCGCACGCCGATCTGGCGCAGCTCGATTCTCGTTTTAAAAACGCCTGCAAGGTCTTTTACCAGCTCGCGGAAATCCACACGTCCGTCCGCCGTAAAATAGAACAGAACCTTATTGTTGTCAAAGGTATATTCCGCATCGATCAGCTTCATTTCCAGACCGTGCTTGCGGATTTTTTCCTGACAGATCTTAAACGCTTCTTTTTCTTTTGCCTTATTTCCGGCTTCCTGCTCGTCGTCGCGCTCTGTCGCCACGCGCAGCACTGGCTTTAAGGGCTGTACAACCTTGTCGTCCTCAACTTCCCTGGGGGAACCGACTACCGTACCGTACTCTACCCCTCTGGCAGTCTCTACAATGACATGGTCGCCTCTTTTTACCTGAAAGTTCAGCGGATCAAAATAATAGATCTTGCCCGCTGTCCGAAATCTTACGCCAATTACCTTTACCATCTAATCTATCTACCTCCATGTTCAGGTATTCTCCTGAATCGTCAAAAACAAAAGCTCCATCGTCAGTTCGAAGCTGACATTTGCACGCAGTCTCGCCTTTGCCTTTTCAAGGGCGTCCAGAATTTTTTCCAATCCTTCATAGGAGCTTCTGTCAGCCACCCTTTTAATATACTGTATTTCTTCCCGGAAAATCAAGTGATTTGCGTCATTCATCGCCTTGAACATCAGTACATCGCGGTACCAGACGGAAATGATATCCAGATAATCCGTCATGTCGAGCTGATACTCCGTAATCTTGCGGACTGCTGCTGCCAGCTCCGTGATTTCCATCTCGTTAATATATTTGAGCAGCGTCACCGCCTCTTCCCGCACCCGGTCAAAGTCCTCGCTCGATGCAAGCAGCTTTGCCTGTCCGATATTCCCGCGCGCAAACGCCGTACACAGCTTCGCCCGGTAATCCGGCACCTGCAGCTGCTCCATCAGGTATTTCTGCACCAGCTCATCACGTACCGGACGCATATTCAATAGCACGCACCGGCTCTGGATCGTTGGAAGCAGTGCTTCGAGACTCGACGTCATCAGAATAATCACGCCGTATTCCGGCGGCTCCTCCAGCGTCTTTAACAGCGCGTTCTGCGCCTGAACCGTCATTTTTTCCGCCTCTTCAATCAAATAAACCTTATAAGGTCCCTGATAGGGCTTGATTCCCATATCGTTATTGACCTGCGTGCGGATATCCTCTACACCGATGCTGTTCGGTTTTTCATGCGTAATCCGGATAATATCCGGATGGTTTTCCGAAAGTGCCTGTCTGCACGAACGGCAAACCTGACAGGGCTTTTCCCCCTCTCCGGTACATTGCAGCGCCATGGCGAAAATCCGCGCGATAAATTTTTTACCGGAATTGCGTTCTCCGTTGATAATATAGGCATGCGATACTTTCTGAAGTTTCAGCGCAGTTTGCAGATGCTCGCAGATCTGTTCCTGCCCGATAATATCCTGAAATCCCGCCATGTCACTCATCTCCTTCCAATTTCGTAATTTCCCTGAAAATCTCCTGCAGGCAACGTTCCAGATCGTCGTTTTGGAATCTTTTCACAATTCCCGCTTCGGAAAGCTTTTCTTCGGAAAAATCCGCTTCATCCGCCAGGAACCGTCGGCACAGCTCTGCATACTTCGGCTCCCTCTGCGCCCGTTCCCGTTCAACGGCACGGGACAGTCTCAGTCCGTCCTCGACCTCCACATAAATCGGAATTACCTGTTCCAAACCGTAGTAAGCCTGGACTTTCCGGTAGGATTCCAGCGTTCCCACCAACAGATAGCTATCGTTTGCCAGATCCACCTGCCCGTCGTCTACCGTAAAATAATTCCAGATTCCATGCACTGTCTGATACGAACGCAGCTCGATTACCCTGCCCGCTTCCTGCAGCCGGGACAGTCCTGCTTCGTCTGTAAAAAAATAATCTCTGCCGTTTACTTCCGTACTCCGCATCGGTCTTGTCGTATACGGCACCAGCGTGTGAAACGCAAACGTTTTATCTTCCATCAATCTCCGGTAAATCGTATCTTTTCCGGAGGCGCTTTTTCCCATAATATAATAGATTTTTCCCATAACAGCTTACTTCTTTTACTCTTCCTCGTCATTGGCGAAATACAGCGCCGCACGGACTGCCTTTTTCCAGCCCTTTAAACGTCTGTCGCGGTCTTTGGGCTCCATTACCGGTGCAAAGGTACGCTCCAGTGCCCAGTTGCTTCGGATATCGTCCTTATCTTTCCAGAAGCCGACCGCAAGTCCCGCCAGATAAGCGGCTCCCAGTGCGGTCGTCTCGATACATTCCGGGCGCAGCACATGCTTCTGCAGCATATCCGCCTGAAACTGCATCAAAAAGTTGTTAGCGCTCGCACCGCCGTCCACACGCAGGGCCCTCAGCTCGATTCCAGAGTCCTTTTCCATCGCTTCGATGACTTCCTCCGCCTGATAGGCAAGCGATTCCAAAACGGCGCGGATAAAATGCTCCTTCGAAGTTCCTCTCGTCAGCCCGGTCACTATCCCGCGCGCATACGGATTCCAGTAAGGCGCACCTAATCCGGTAAATGCAGGCACAACATATACGCCCTGGGTATCCTCCACTGCCGACGCATATTCCTCCGACTGCGGCGCACTCTTTAACATCCGCATCTCATCCCTCAGCCACTGCAGCGCAGCGCCTGCCACGAAAACGCTTCCTTCCAGCGCATAACGCACCTCGTCTTTGCCGCTCGCTGCGATCGTCGTCAGCAGTCCGTTTTGGGATTCAATCGGCTTTTCGCCCGTATTCATCAAAAGGAAGCAGCCGGTTCCATATGTATTTTTGGCTTCGCCCGCATCAAAACAGCACTGTCCGAACAGCGCCGCCTGCTGGTCACCCGCAGCTCCTGCAATCGGAATTTCCCCGCCGATCACGGATTCCTCCGTCACGCCAAACATCCCGCTCGACGGCAGAACCTCCGGAAGCATGCTTTTCGGAATCTGAAAATAATCCAGAATTTCCGGATCCCACTGCCGTTTGTGGATATCAAACAGCATCGTCCGGGATGCGTTGGTATAATCCGTCGCAAACACCTGTCCCTTGGTCAGGTTCCACATCAGCCAGGTGTCCACAGTGCCGAACAAAAGCTCTCCGTCCTCTGCCATCTGGCGCGCGCCCTCCACGTGCTCCAGAATCCAGCAGATTTTCGTTGCGGAAAAATAAGCGTCCGGAATCAGTCCCGTCCGTTCCCGGATCACTTTGTCAAAACCGTCCTTTTTGAGCGCGTCGATCTTATCCGCTGTCCGCCTGCACTGCCATACAATCGCCGGATAAACCGGTTTTCCGGTCTTTTTCGAAAAACAGATCGTCGTCTCACGCTGATTCGTAATGCCAATTGCCGCAATATCGTCCGCCTCCGCGCCGATCTGTCCCATCGCCTCGACCGCTACGGAAAGCTGGGACGACCAGATTTCCATCGGATTGTGCTCTACCCAGCCCGGCTGGGGATAATACTGTGCAAACTCTTTCTGCGCAACAGAGCATACCTTTCCGCTCCTGTCAAACAAAATACAACGGGAACTCGTCGTTCCCTGATCCAGTGCCATGACGTACTTCTTCGCTTTCTGCATACCCGTACCCCCTGTATCGTATTTTTGCATCTGTCTTGTCTGTACCTTTGGACCTGTAAGCTGCAGCAGTCCTGCTTTTACAGAAAGAAAACCCCTCCTCCGAAATTTTTCTTCCTGTAAAAACAGAACTGCCGCGCTGAACCTCTTCAGTGCGGCAGTATGTTATTGTCTATTAAACCTCTACAACACGCAGCATGTTAGTTCTGCCGGGGATACCCAGAGGCATACCTGCAGTCAGGACAACCTTGTCGCCCTTCTTGATCAGACCTGCGTTCTCTGCAGCCTTAACTGCTTCACGGAACAGATCCTCTGCAGTGTTCTCTTCTGCGATCAGCAGAGGAGTTACGCCCCACTGCAGGTTCATCTGACGCCATACCAGACGGCTGGTTGTGCATGCGATGATCGGGCAGTTAGGTTTGAAACGTGCTACCATGCCGGAAGTAAAGCCAGACATGGATACCGGGATGATTGCTGCTGCATTCAGGTCAGTAGCAACGGTGCAGGTTGCGTGGCAGATAGAAGTGGTTGTATCCTGCTCCTGAGGAAGTCTTGCACCAGTCTTCTGCAGACGGCCTACATAGTCGATATCCTTTTCTGCGCGCTCTGCGATACGAACCATAGTCTGAACAGCTTCCAGCGGGTAATCGCCGTTTGCTGTCTCACCGGAAAGCATGATACCGGTTGTGCCATCGTAGATAGCGTTTGCAACGTCGGTTGCCTCTGCACGGGTCGGACGGGGATGCTTCATCATGGAATCCAGCATCTGTGTAGCAGTGATAACGTTCTTACCAGCTGCAGTTGTCAGCTTGATGATTCTCTTCTGGATGATCGGAACCTCTTCCATCGGGATCTCAACACCCATATCGCCACGGGCTACCATGATACCGTCGGAAACTTCGATGATCTCTTCCAGGTTCTGAATACCCTGCAGGCTCTCGATCTTGGAGATGATCTGGATCTTGGAGTTGTGCTCCTTTAAGATCTCACGGATCTGCAGTACGTCTTCTTTGCTTCTTACGAAGGAAGCTGCGATGAAATCGAAGCCCTTTTCGCAAGCATAAACGATATCTGCGTGATCCTTCTCATCGATGAAGGGCAGGTTTAATTTTACGCCGGGAACGTTAACGCCCTTGTGGTTGGAGATAGGGCCGTCGTTCATAACGGTGCAGACGATTTCTGTGTCGCCCTGCACTTCTTCAACCTTCAGACCGATCAGACCGTCATCCAGCAGGATGGAATCGCCAGGCTTAACATCCTGAGGCAGGTTCTTATAGGTAATGGTTGCGCGCTCTGCGGTACCCATGATCTCTTCGGTGGTCAGAGTGAACTTCTGGCCTGCCTTTAATTCTACTTTGCCTTCTGCAAAGTCGCGCAGACGGATTTCAGGACCTCTTGTATCAAGCAGTACTGCAACAGGAAGGTTCAGCTCACGGCTGATCTTTCTGGTTCTTTCAAGCTTCAGTCCATGCTCTTCATAGTCGCCGTGGGAAAAGTTGAATCTCGCCACGTTCATGCCGGCCAGAATGATCTTACGAAGCATGTCTTCATCCTGAGACGACGGACCAATTGTGCAGATAATTTTGGTTCTTCTCATTGTAAATCTCCTTTTAGCATAATTTGAGTATTGTTATGGCATCATGATCAACTCCCTGAACCGGGAGATTCATTTGCCTGTAACGCGTAATCACATCGACAGCTTCCTGCGTGATCTGTTCCCCGGGCGCCACAATTGGAATTCCGGGCGGATACAGATTGATAAACGCACCAGCTGTCTGTCCTGCCACTTCTGTAAGCGGCATCTGCGCTTTTGGCGCATCCAGCGCATCCGTCAGACTGATCTGCTGTTTTAAAACCGGATACGCAAGCAGCTTACGGTTTTCCTGTACCGGCTCGTCCGCGGCGACACAGAAATCATCGATCTCTTTCAGGGCGTCCCACAGACGCTGCCAACCGTCTGCTGTATCACAACAGGTCATAATCGCGGTCACATAATTTCCGGCCGCCATTTCCATCTGCAAATGATATTGCTTTAAAAGAATATCGTAAAAACGCTTTCCGGTCAAACATGTTTTTGAAGTTTCTGATAAAATTTTGCCGGAATCCATCAAAAAACCGGTTTCTGACGTCATTTTCCGGCTCCATTTCGTGCCGTCCGTCAAAACCTGCAGCCGTTTCAGACTGCTGCAGCGTTCCAGAAAACGTTCTCTTTCCGTAAAAAAGCTGTCCCACAGTCCTGCGCCATGTTTTTTCACCATGTCCATACAGGAATCCATCGCCGCCATCATCAGATAGGAGGGCGAGCTCGTCTGATAAATTCCTTCAAACAGCCGGAGCCGTTCCGTACTGACCCGGCTGCCTTTTTGCAACAGGAGTGCGGTCTGTGTCAGGCACGGCATCGTCTTATGAAGGCTTACGATCGTCAGATCTGCCCCCAGTGCGACCGGACTTTTGGGAAATCCCGGATGAAATCCGAAATGTGCTCCGTGGGCGGCATCTACGATTAAAGTCTTCCCGAACCGGTGAACGGTCTCTGCAATCGACGCAATATCTGCCGTGATTCCGTCATAGGTCGGAGAGGTCAAAAGCACTGCAGATGCGTCCGGATTCTGAATCAGCGCAGCTTCGATCTGTTCCTTTGTCAGCGTGCCTGCCAGGGATGTCCCCGGCACGATATCCGGATACAGATAAACCGGCGTCAGCCGCCGCAGATAAATGCTGTGGTAAACCGCCTTGTGGCAGTTGCGCGCCAGAATCAGCTTTCCACCCTCCGGCACTGCTGCTGAAATTGCGGTCAGAAGCCCTGCCGTGCTTCCGTTGACACTGTAGTAACAGCTGTCCGCACCATACAGCGCCGCCGCCTTTTCCTCCGCGTCTTTCAAAATTCCTTCGGGATCGTGCAGATTGTCAAATCCGTCGATCTCTGTAATGTCCAGCCTCGCCGCCCTTTGCAGCGCCTCCGGAAAATCCGGCAGCGTCTCTGTAAGCCGCCGTTTATGTCCCGGCATATGAAAGGGATAGTAATCGCTGTCTGCATAAGCCGCCAGACTCTCAGCCAGTGTCCTCTGCGTCATTGTTTTCTGATTTCTTTCTGTTCTTATTACGCCCCTTGCGCTCCAGAAGCGTCTCCTTCAAGGAGCAGTATTTATCCGCAGTCGTCACGACCCATGCCTCCCGACAGCGCGGGATGTGGAACAGAGTCAGCGGCCACATATGCTTCCGGATAATATCCCGTTCCCGCGGCGTCAGCTGATACTCCCGACTCGCATTTTCCAGCGCAACATGCGGATGGTGAAAGCCGTGCAGCTTTTCGTGGGAATACTTGTCATGCCAATCATAGAGGAAGTAGTCGTGAAGCAGCGCCCCCCGGACCAAATCCCGTTCGTGACAGTGGATGCCAAGTTTTTCAAGAAATTTTTCCAGCTTTAAGCTGCATTCCGCTACGCGGATCGAATGGCTGTGCACGGACACGCTTCCGTGCTGGATAAAGCTATTGGTGCTTTTAAAGTTGCCGGACTGCAGAATGTCCCCACCATGCTTTCTCAGATTCCTGCGCAGCTTTGCATGCTGCCGTGCCCATTTCCGGAAAGCTTCTTTGCGCTTCTGCTCTTTGCGCTCGTCCTTCGTCATATTCCGGCCTTCCTGTGCCGATACACGAATCTATGCCGTTCTTTTGTCGGCACTTGCTCTTTTTCATAAAACAGCGCTTTTTTACAGTTTTATAGTATACCACATTTTGCCTTTACTTACTACGTACAAACCGTGAAATATTTGCAAAATAAAGCAGTTTTGTCATTCAAATTACATAATTATCTCCGGGCTGCCATTGCTTGGTCAGCTCCTGAATGGTGATACCCGACAAATATTCCCGAACAACCTTTTCCAGCCCCTCCCAGACCGGAAGCGTCGCACACATTCCTCTTCGCTCACATTCCCTTGCAGTGTCCTCTAAACAGGACACCGGAGCCATACTGCCCTCCGTGAGCTTCAGGATCTCATATACATTGTATTCCTCCGCCGGTCTGGTCAGCCGGTACCCTCCGCCTTTGCCGCGCAGACCCTCCAGCACGTCTGCCTTCGTTAAGGATTTCACGATGCTTTCCAGATATTTTTCTGAAATTTCCTGCCGCTCCGCGATATCCTTCAGCGGAATAAATTTTCCATTATTATGCTCTGCCAGATCGATCATCACGCGCAGCGCATATCGTCCTCTCGTTGAAACCATCATATCCTGTTACCCTTCCTTTCAAAGCTTTTTCAAAATTTCTTCTACACTTTCCGCCCGTAAAAATTCATGGCTTTGCCCAAAGCCCGCCTGATCGAGTGCCGAATTTTTCATAATCCACGGATGCCCGACCTCTGCCAGCATCGGCAAATCGTTATAGTTATCCCCAATCGCGATCACATCTTCCGGAGAAATCCCCAGCACACCGCAAAGATCCCGCATCCCGGTTCCTTTGTCCGACAGCATAAAATCCAGCCATTTTTCCCCTGCAACCGCCGCTGAGAACTCTCCTCTCCACGGATCACCGAACGGCTTGTCATATTTTGCCGCGCCGCTTCTGCAATAAGCTGATACCTTTATCATGTCCTCTTTAATTTCGTCCAGGCTGTGAACAATTTCTACACGATTTCCCAAAAAATACTGAATATGATAAATATAATCGTCATGCTTTGGCATCAGATAACTGGTATTGGCTCCGGAAATCAGAACTTCCATATCGTCATTGGCAAGAATCTGCTTTGCAAGCGCTTCTGCTCGGCTGCGCGGCATCGGCCGTTTCTTTAAAATCTGATCCTTTCGATAAAGAATCGCACCGTTTTCGCACAGAAACGTCATCTCTTCCGCCTTCGGAGCAAACAGATTTTTCAGATTGCTGTACTGTCTGCCGCTCGCTGCCGCAAATAATATTCCTTTTTTCAAAAGTCTGTCGATCTGAACAAAAACTGCTTCCGGTACTTCCCTTTCTCCACTCTGAAGCAATGTTCCATCAATATCTGTCGCCACCAGTTTGATCATGTGTTCTCCATTCTCAGTTCACCCGTGCCATTCGCGAAATACCCATTTCCCCTATTACCTACTATGATAACCTCTTTTTACTGTATTTGTAAAGCACCAAACGCTTCCAATTCCTCTGTACAGTCTCCGAACCTGTATGCTTCCATGCTTTCTTCTGCCTGGCAGCTCATTTTTTCCTCATTTTTCCAAATCTGACCGGTGTTTTTTTCCTGCTGCCGTTCTATACTGAGCTTATACGGAACGGAAAACAGTGTCCGCATCCGCAAATATGCAGGAATCGAGGACTTTTACCATGAGATATTCCAATCATATTGTTGATGAAACCACGCATGCTTTCAAATGTGCCAAATGGTTCGCATTGGTCAGCTCCCTGCTGCTTGGCATTTTCGGTACGGTGCTGCTGATCTGGCCCAATACTTCCATGAACGTTATCTGCACCCTGCTCGGTGTTTTGATGGTTGTTTTCGGCGTCAGCAAAATAGTCGGCTACTTCTTTAACGTCAGCTACCACATCGGCTTCCAGTTCGATCTTGCACTCGGACTTTTCGCCCTGCTGTTTGGTATTTTGTTTCTGACCCATCCCGGTGCTATACTTTCCATTACCTGGGTGCTTGTCGGTATCTATGAAATCGTAGAGAGTGTATTTAAAATCCAGACCGCGATGGATGCCCGCCACTATCAGCTCTCCGGCTGGGGACTGCTTTTATTCTCCGCCATCGTCTATTTGCTGTTTGGTATTTTCCTGACCTTCAACCCTGCAAAGGGCGGCAGCCTGTTCGTTCAGGTCATGGGCATTTCGCTGATCTTCGCTGGAATTGAAAATATTATCTTCACGTTCTATACCTCCAAACGTTTAAAAGACATCCGCAACCGTCTGCACGACGAGTGGATCGCGTTGGATGAGGACAATATTATCGACTGATCGACGTTACATACACGTACACACCGGTATCCACATTCCATGTACGCACGCAAAAAGCCCGTCGTTTCGCAGCTTCGCCTGAAAGTTTTCTTTCGGGCAACCGCGAATCATCGGGCTTTTTTTATATAGCATTTTCTAACTGATATTTCATTCCGGGTGCTTATCCTTACACCAGCATGATCATCTGGCGTCTTGCGCCGTCTTTACTAAATACTGTTTTAACATAATATTCCCTTTTTAGCCAAATTCCCAGAAGCTGCGCCGGTTTTTGGGCTTCACCGGCTTTTCTTCCTCTTCTGTCCGATACTGCAAAATCATGGAGGATGTCTTCGGCATCGTCACCGTAATTCGTCCTGCTGAAACTTCTATCTCCATCGGATTGATGTCATAGCCCCTTTCCCCGGTCAGGATCAGCCGCTGCAGCGTGCAGTCCCGCGGGATCCCCAGCTCCCAGACAGAAAGCTCTTTTGTAATCTCATTTTCATTATTATTGATCAAAACAACCGAATGATTATTTTTTGTAAATCGCCCATATGCCAGGAAATTATAGTCCAGGGTCAGACATTTTAAGGAGCCTGTCTTAAATTCCTTATTCTGACGATGAATCCGGATGATCTCCCGATGAAAGTTGATCAGCTCTTTATCTTCCCTGCCCCACGGATAGGTACGGCGGTTATCCGGATCGGTAAAGCCACAGACGCCCGCTTCGTCGCCATAATAAACCGTAGGCGCGCCAGGCCATGTCATCTGCATGACAACAGCCTCCAGAAGCACTGCTTTTTTTACATCATGATTTGCCGCCTCAGCGCCGAGACTGTTCGTTCTGCCGACACGACGGTTTGTTCTGGTCAAAAATCTGGAATGGTCATGGTTGGAGAGCTCATTCATGGCAGTCAACCAGGATGGCATCGCCATATTTGCTCCGTGATATGCCATTGCGCCCACAAAGCTGTCCGCGTTTCCCAGAAGATCCTGCCGATAATCATCGCTGTGCTTCTCCATGCCTGTTAAAAACCAGCTGACCGGCTCCATAAATGCGTCATAGTTCATAACCGTATCCCACTGATCTCCCTGCAGCCAGGAAGACGGATCTCCGTAATGCTCCGCAACAATCAATGCATGGGGATTGGCCTCCTTGACCGTATCCCGGAATTTTGCCCAGAACCGGTGGTTATACTCCGGGGAATGTCCAAGATCTGCCGCAACGTCCAATCTCCAGCCATCTGCATGAAAGGGCGCAGATACCCATTTTCTCGCGACCTGCAAAATATAGTCCTCAAGCTGTCTGGATCCCTCATAATTCAGCTTGGGAAGTGTATCGTGGCCCCACCATCCATCATAGGTCGGATTATAGGGGAACCGGTTATTGTCATGGAAACTGAAGTAATCATGATACGGACTGTCTTCTGAAATATACGCGCCCTTCTCATAGCCGGGCTTGTTTTCATAAATCCGCTCCCGATCAAGCCACTTATTGAAGGAACCGCAATGATTGAATACACCGTCCAGGATCACCCGTATTCCACGTTTATGAGCTTCCTCAATGACCCGGATCAGTAATCTGTCACTTGCTTCCAGATTTTCGCTGTCTGTGGTTCTGAGGATATAACGGTCTGCGTGGGTATTATCTGTTTCCCAGTCCTCCAGAAGCCGTCCGCCATCCTTTACGATCTTTCCGCAGTGCGGATCCACATGGTCATAATCCTGGCTGTCATATTTATGGTTGGAAGGCGAAACGAACAGCGGATTGAAATAAATAACCTCCACGTCGAGCTGTTCCAGGTAATCCATTTTATCCAACACGCCCTGTAAATCTCCGCCATAAAAATCACGTACATCCATTGAGGACGGATACCGGTACCAGTCCTCTACATGCTGTGATTTTGCGCCGATATAATGATATTCATTTGTCAGGACATCATTTGTCGGATCCCCGTTGCAGAAGCGATCCACATAAATCTGATACATCACGGCACCCTTCGCCCAGTCCGGCGTATCAAAGCCAGGAATCAGGACGAAATTGTAGTGCTCATCCGGCCGTTTTACCACACCACGAAAATCGTAATAGCAGGTGATCGCACCTGCCTGAATTTCAAAATACCAGCTGATCTTTTCATTATCCAGCTGCAGCTTTACTTCATAATAATCAAACTGCGCGTCTGATGATGCCTTAAACATCAGATTTTTCTGCCCTTTACAGACTAAAAAAACGCGATCAACATTGCTGCGCTTGGTGCGGAATGCGATCTTTACCCTGCTGTAGGGTGCAGGCTCCGGCGGTGTCACATAATTTTCTGTCGTATCACTATAAAGCGCCCTTTTACTGAAAACAGGGCGCATTTCATTCATATATTTCTGATCACTGAAAAAACGATTAAATTCCATGATTTTCTTTACCTATCCTTTACAGACCCATTTTATACTACCGTTTTCGGAATGGCAAGCCAAAATCCTGCTCCAGCACTATATCGCAGCATAAGGATATTCTGCCGCATGATAAAAGGACAGCCGTTAAGCTGTCCTTTTCAGAGAAGGTATTTCTTCTTATGGGGTATAGCAAAAATATATAATGTATTGGGGGGGTACAAAGAGTATAATAGCAGACCCGACCCTTTTTGTATATTCTCCGTTTTCACAAATATCACAAATTTTCGTTTTTGTTTTTGTGACTATTTACCATTTACGCGAAGAAATCTTCCGGTTGCTTTTCAAACAGCGCTTCAAATTCTGCGCGGCTGATCTTTTCTTTTTTCAGAAGCAGCTGTGCGCTCTTATGCAGCACATCACTGTTTTCCAGAATCAATGCCTTTGCCTTTGCATAACACTCGTCGATAATCCGGTGGATTTCCCTGTCGATCTCCCCGCTCACCAGCTCGCTGTGGGCCTTTGCATGCGCCAGATCCCGTCCGATGAACACTTCATCATCGTCATCATCATAGCAGATCACACCTACGTTTTCAGACATTCCGTACCGTGTTACCATCTTTTTCGCAATCTGTGTCGCCTTTTTGATATCACTGGATGCGCCGGTGGTAATATCATCAAAAATAATTTCTTCCGCGATTCTTCCGCCCAGGGATACCATAATCTCCTGCAGCATGCGACCCTTTGTCATAAACATATCGTCACGCTCCGGCAGCGGCATCGTATAACCTGCTGCACCTGCGCCGGTCGGAATGATCGACACCGAATAAACCGGTCCGACATCCGGCAGCACATGGAACAAAATCGCATGTCCGGATTCGTGATACGCTGTGATCTTACGCTCTTTATCAGAAATAATACGGCTCTTTCGTTCTGTTCCGATTCCTACTTTTACAAAAGCAGTCTTGATATCCTCCTGACTGATAAAGCACCGGTTATCCTTTGCTGCTACAATTGCCGCCTCGTTTAACAGATTTTCCAGATCGGCTCCGGTAAATCCTGCCGTTGTCTGAGCGATCTGTTTTAAATCCACGTTATCACCCAAGGGTTTATTTTTCGCGTGAACCTGCAGGATCGCCTCTCTTCCTCCAACATCCGGCAGTCCGACTGCGATCTTTCGATCAAATCGTCCGGGACGCAGGATCGCCGGATCCAGGATATCTACGCGGTTTGTCGCTGCCATTACGATGATTCCTGCATTTGCAGCGAAACCGTCCATCTCTACCAGCATCTGATTCAGCGTCTGCTCTCTTTCATCATGACCGCCGCCCATACCGGTTCCACGTCGTCTCGCCACCGCGTCTATTTCATCAATGAACACGATACATGGTGCATTTTTTTTCGCTTCTTCGAACAAATCCCGAACGCGGGAAGCACCGACACCGACGAACATTTCCACGAAATCAGAACCGGAAATGGAGAAAAACGGAACGTTTGCTTCGCCCGCAATCGCCTTTGCCAGAAGGGTTTTACCGGTTCCGGGAGGTCCCTCCAGCAAAACACCCTTGGGGATTCTCGCCCCGACCTTTGTAAACTTGCCCGGATCTCTTAAAAAATCAACGATCTCCTGCAGGTCTTCCTTCTCTTCCTTCAGTCCGGCAACATCCTTTAATGTAACCTTGCTGTCGCCTGCCAGGCTCAGCCGCGCACGGCTTTTGCCGAAATTCATCATCTTATTGCCGCCATTCATCTGGGCATTCTGTGCATTCATCATCATGAAGATCAGAAGCACACCGCCCACAGTGATCAGCGCAGGCAGGATGGATGTTAAAAATATATTATCGCCGGGCACATCCCTCACGATCGTCTTGACTCCTGCCGTTTCCAGCTCCTCCAGCACCGGATTGACATCCGATACCACCAGCACCTTTTCGTCTCCCGAGGTAAGATGTACCTCCACGGAACCGGTCGGCACTTCCCGGTTCTGCACTACTACAGCTCCCGATATTTCTCCGGCATCCAGCATCTGATTGAATTCCGCCTGTGTACAGGTATCCTCCATGCTGCGCAGTATTCCCGAAAACCAGAAAACCAGGAGCACAATAAGCAAAAGGGAAATGACGAGATTCATTCCTCTGCCGTTTTTGTTCACTGCATCCTCCTTCGGCTAAAAGCCTGCATCAATCAAATTTTACCACTCCGATGTACGGAAGGTTGCGGTAACGCTGGTCGTAATCCAAACCATAGCCTACCACAAATTCGTCCGGAATCTGGAATCCGGTATAATCTACCTTTACATCGATCACACGGCGATCCGGCTTATCCAGAAGCGTGCAGAGTGCCATGGACTTCGGTCCGCGTGCCTTTAACATATCCAGCAGATAGCTCAGGGTACGTCCGGAATCCACGATATCCTCCACAACAATAACATTCTTGTCGCGCAGAGGCTCATCCAGATCCTTTACGATCTTAATAACTCCGCTTGATTTGGTATCACCGCCGTAGCTGGATACCGACATGAAATCCAGGGATACCGGAACGGTAATCCGCTTTGCCAGTTCACATAAGAAAAAGCTGCCGCCCTTTAATACGCATACCAGATGAACCTGTTTTCCGGCATAATCTTTACTGATCTGCTCACCAATCTCCTGAATCCTTCTGTCTACCTCTTCTTCCGACAACATCACTTCAACTCTTTCTGCCATGCCCAAATCCTCCTTGGTTTTTCTGTTCTATTCTTGCTTCTCCATACAGGTAACTTCCAAAATCACCCTCGTCTGCTCCGTTACCCGATAGTATGTGCTGATTCTTCCGCCCGGTACCCAGATAATGTGATTCCCGTCTGCCAGCACCATCATACTGTTCCGCTCATTTGCAGGAATTTTTTCTTCGATCATATATTTCTTTAAGCTTTTTTTTGAAAAATTATCATCGATTGTCAGATAATCTCCGCTCCTGCGCGTTCGAAATACGACAGATTGTATTATTTTATCATAATCCAACCATTTCGTATACTTTTTTTGAGGGATATTTTTTAAAAAAGCACCAACAGCAGCGCCGCTTTCCTCGCCTGCCGCAGTATTTTTTTCGCCTGCTGCGGTATTTTTTTCACCTGCTGTCGGCTCGTCCCGCTGCAGGTATCGCACTGACACCACACCCATCCCCGGAACATGCAGCTCGCTAGAATGCTCTGGGAGCGGAAGCTCTGCGGTCTGAAGCCCAACCTGCCTGCCTCGGTCAAACCGCAGCTCCGACGATGCGTCCTGCTGCTCCGGCAATGCGTCCTGCTGCCGCTCCAACCTTCGAAATACCAGCAGCCTAAACTGCCGCTCCACCTCGAGCTGACACGCTGGAATCCGCAGCTTCCTACCGCTCTGGCAGTCCGTCCCTACAAAGTGCCACACCGCTTCGATATGCGCTGACGTCAGATCGCGCCCCGTGCCGATCTCCAGCATACATTCCCGCACGCACTGCTTCTGCAGGAAAATATCTTCCTGTTGCAGAAGTTCGATATTTAATTTTATTATAGTCTGTTTATCGTATCTCGTATGTTCCGCAATTACTTTTTTTCGCCCCACATGCTCTACTCTCTCTCTGCCGCACACATTCGTTTTCAAAGCACCTGCTTCCACCCTGCAGCGTTCCAGCGCCTGTCGGGTGCAGCTGCGCACAAAATCCGCCGTCTCTGCCAGGAGCTGTGCCTCTTTCGCCAGATGTGCTCCGGCTCCGCTGCAAATTTCCTTTTCCGCATACGGCAGAACCCGATTTCTGATTCGGTTCCTTGTATAATCTTCTCCGGTGTTCGTAGAATCTATCCGCCAGGAAATCCCTTTTTCCTGGAGAAAGCTTTCTATTTCTGTCTTTCCAGTTTCCAAAAGCGGACGGATAATCATGCTTTCCCGTTCCGTCTTTCGCACCGGGCGAATCCCTGCCATTCCGTCCAGACCAGTGCCGCGGAACATGTGAAACAAAAGCGTCTCCGCGCAGTCATCCCGATGATGCGCCACCGCAATCGCACCGCGACAACCGCCCATCTCCTGTAAGCACTCTTCAAAAATTTCATAACGCGCCCGGCGTCCGGCTTCTTCGCAGCCGATTCCCCACTGTTTCGCCAGCAGCGCCGCCTCAATCCGCATTGACTTTAACGGCACATCCCACGCCCGGCAAATATCGCGCACATACGCCTCATCCGCATCAGCCTCTACCCCACGCAGGCCATGATGAACATGTACCGCGCACAGCTGCAGTCCCAGCTTCTTGCGCAGCGCAACCAACACATACAGCAGGCAGACGGAATCTGCTCCCCCGGAAAGTCCGACTACAATATTTTTATTTTCCGGGATCATATGATACCGCTTCATATAGAAAAGAATTTTTTCCGTCAGATCCATCCTGCAGTCTCCTTTTTTCCTTTGTGCCTTCGGCAGCAATTGCTTTTCCTTTGTGCTGATAAACTCGAGTGCCCGCGCTGACGCGCTCTTTGCACTCTCGTTAGGGGCACACGAAAACCAATTGCTTTTCCTTTGTGCCCCTATATTATACCTCAGATGTTTGTCCAGCGAAACTTCTTATTCTATATCCTCTATCTCCCGTTCTTCGTTTTTCCAGATTCCCGTAACTAAAACCGTCATATCATCTCGGATTTTGCCGCCGCACTGGCGGATTGCATAACGCAAAATCAGGTTTGCCAGGTCGACCGGTGAGCTGACGTTCAACGAAGCGATTTTCTGCTCCAACAGATATTCCCCGTCCCCGCACGGCCAGTTCTGCACTACACCATCCGAAACCAAAATGACCAGATCGCCGCTGTTTAACTGCCACTTTTTTTCACTGATGTCCTCTGACGCCGACATGCCGAGCGGCAGCTGTCTGCTCTGAATTTTCTCCACACGGTCGCTGCGCTTGATAAACCCTGCTGCCCCGCCAGCTTTCACCGTCTCGCACTCCCCCCGGTAAAGATCAATCCGGCACAGATCAAGCGTCGCCATCCGGTTTTCGTCCCCCTCCGCGCCTGCCATCCCATTTAAAAAAAGCATCGCCATATCCGGTCCAAGCCCCGCATCCAATATCCGCTCCGTCAAGTCTACAATCCTGCCGCTGTCCCGCGCCGCGCTCTCCCCGGAACCAACTCCATCCGACAAAATCATGGCAACGCTGTCGTCCGTTTCCAGAAAAGAATAGCTGTCCCCGGAGACGCTCTCCGTTTCTTCCGTCGCGCATGCCGCCGCTGTCAAACAGCTGAAAATCGGCTCTTCCTCAAAATACAGACTCACGGATTCTTCTCCGACAAAATATGGATTCCTCTTCTGAGGCACCAGCCGGATATCCATCAGCACCGACAAATACCCGGCAATTTCCTCTACCGTCATGCTTTTGTTCTTTGTCAGGCGGACAGATATCGTGATCTGCAGCCTGTCCTCTTTTCCCCGAAGCAGATAAATATCCTCTACTACAATGCCTTCTCCCGCCAGGGCGCGCACAATCTGCTTTTCCTGCCGACCGCCCAGCCGGATCAGCTGAACGGACGTATCCGCTACCGACTGCAGCATTCCCGCCATCTGACGCATATGCGCCGCATATTGTTTCCGGCTCTCCATCGCCTGTCTGCGCCGAAGCAGCTCTTCCCGATCGTCCGGCGTTTTTTCCTGCTCCAGCTCCCAGTTCATCTCACCCATAACCGCAGCAAGATTTTGAAACGTATCCGCACAGTCCAGCATACATCTTCGGTCATAATCCAGCAGCCATGCCGACTGCTGCACTTCGTCATTCCAATATTGAGATTCCATGGCATGTCCTTTCCTGCGACCTTTTTTCTCCAGTATAACTGCTGACATGCGCGCCTTTTGTCAAAGCAGGCAAACCGTAGATTCTTTTTTTCAGGAAAAGAGGTATCCGCAGAACTGTACAAAAAAGAATGTGCCCTGGCACATTCTCGCGCCGAGGCGCGGTTGCTTTAGCAACCATCTACCCTTGCGCCGAGTGCACATCCTCGCGGAGCGTTTTTATTTCATAGGACGCATTTTCCTATGAAATAAAAAAACGCGGATCCCATCCGGAATCCGCAATCCTTTTTCTTCTTATATTATATCGTGAGCACAGCTCACTCAATAATTTCGCCGTTCGCGATGAGCAGGCTTCGCCTGTTCCCGCTCTCTTGCGCTCATTATATCATGAACTTCGTTCATGATCGACATTCGCCGTTCGCGATGAGCAAGCTTCGCCTGTTCCCGCTCTCTTGCGCTCATTATATTACATTCGTCCTGCCGATACGAACGTTTTCACAGCCGTCTCTCAATTCTCCGGTTTAAAAATAATTTCGCCGTCATACACCAGTCCGAGCTTATCCTTTGCAACCTCTTCGACATATTTGCGCGTCTTGGTGTATTTTTCGTATTCTTCGATTTCCGCCGTCCGCTGTGTCTCTTCTTCAATCTGTTGCGTAAGCTGTTTAATTTGATCCTGATATCCCTGCTGCTTCTGTCGCAGCTCCATGCTCCGGATCGATACTACCGCCAGCACCATCAGAACTACCATCGTTACCAGAAGCATGCTCAAACGGTTCTCCCGTTTCTTCCGGCGAAAAACAATCTTTCTTTTAACCATTTTTCCTGCCTCGCAATGCTTTTCTGTTCTGTTTACATAAAGCTATTTTAGCCAGTTTTAAACGGCTAGTCAACCGCTTTTTCAAAATTCTTGCACTCCGTCTGGCACCTCTGAAAATTTTCGAAAAACCGTTTTTTCCTATTCGAAGGGTATACTTTACGGGACGCATCAGCCATCCTGCAACATAGGAAATCACCTTTTTTATCCAGAGACCGAACCGCGCTCCAGCTTTTACCAGAAAAGGACTCGCCGTGCTTTTTACAACGAGCATCCCAACTGCTGCCCCGAATACGCAGAACCACCGAAATGTCCCATTATTTTCCAGATATAACAGGGAAAAAAAGCTGCCTGCCACAACACACCAGTAAATAAGATCCTCTATCGAAATCCAGAATATTCCGTGTGGAAATACTCTCCGGAAAATCCGCAGAAAATCGTAAACAAGCGTCACCGCCATCCCCAGCAAAACCGAATGCAGCCAGAACGTTCCCTCTCTGGCGATCTCACTGCTCATCCGTCACCGAAACAGCCGACTCAGCAGCGATTCCGCTTTGCTGCCCGCCGAAGCTGTCTGTTCTGAATAGGTCAAGCTATCAATCCGCCCGTCAATGTCCACTTCTCCCTTTTCCAGCGTCAGGCGGCTCACATGCAGCTCACTGCCGCGGATCATCAGCATCCCCTGCTCCGTCTCCAGAAGCACTTCCCCCACATCAAAGGAAAGCACATCGGAAACGCCGTTAATCGCACACACTTCCCGGTTGACCAAACTGATCCGGTGCTGTCCTGCTCTGCTGTTTAATTCTTCCATCGCGCGCCCTCCTTACTGTTCCTTACACAGTATACGCGCCGATGTCTGCCGTTATGACTTTAGAGATATTGAAACATCTCTTTTGCTTCTTCTTTGCGTACAGTTTCCTGTACAGTCAGGACCTCGACCTTTACATCCTTATTGCCAAATTGAATCGTAATCACGTCTCCTGCCTTTACTTCTGCGGACGCCCGCGCCACCTTGTCATTTAACAACACTCTGCCCGCGTCGCATGCCTCGTTTGCAACGGTGCGGCGTTTAATCAGCCGGGATACCTTCAAATATTTGTCCAGTCTCATCGTTTCTTTCCCTTCTCTACTAAATGCTAACCGCCGCCGGCGGAGCATTTGTTATCGTATAAGAACAACGTTATTTATAGAATAACAAAAGGCAGCCGCATCAGCAGCTGCCCTGTCATCTTCTGATTTAGTTAATAGAATCCTTTAAAGCCTTACCAGCTTTGAACTTAGGGGTCTTAGAAGCTGCGATTGTCATTGCTTCGCCAGTCTGAGGATTTCTGCCTTCTCTTGCAGCTCTTTCAGATACTTCAAAAGTACCGAAGCCAACCAGCTGAATCTTCTCGCCTTTCTTCAGTTCTTCTGCTACAACATCAGTGAAAGCCTTTAAAGCCTTCTCTGCATCCTTCTTCGAAATCTCTGCCTGCTCAGCGATGGCAGCAACTAATTCTGTCTTGTTCATTATGAACTCCTCCTGTATTTCTTTTCCTGTTCCATTCGAAATGTCTAAAAGGGCAGTCCTGCCCAGAAACATTATATTCTATTTATACCTGTAGTTCCTTTGTTTGTCAATACTTACAGGGAAAATGTCTGCTCCAGGAAAGCCTTTTTCACACCCTGCTGAATGAGCAGCCGCTCCAGCTTTTCCATGTGCCTTCCAGGTATCCATACTTTCCGACTATTGTAGTAAAAATTGACAATTTTCCAGAATTTTTCCGGGTATGCAAAGCGATAATACAGCTGCAGATAATCCACCGCAGACAGCGGACTGATCCTGCCGTAAACGTCTAAAAGTCCTCTCGCCAGCGGCACTGACCAGTTCGTCTTCTCTAATAGCTTACGCAGGAAAAGATACAGATCCCGCATCTGGCTGTCCAGGGCACATTTTTCAAAATTGATGACGGACGTCGTATTCTGACAGAGCAGATTGTGATGCTGATAATCCCCGTGACAAAAGCTTCCGCTTTCCTCGCATTCCCGCGCATCCAGAAGAGACCCATAGGAACGGACGTCCTCCGTCACCCGCTCCGCCTCTTCCAAAAACAGATCAAACGTCTGCTGCAGGTTGATCTCAAACGTTGTCTTCTGACTCTTTTCCCGCAAAAAACGTCTGACCTTACGCAGCTCCCGGTTCCGTTTCTCATATTCCTCTGCCAGGCTGACTGCGTGCAGCCCATACTCCTGTTGCAGCTGTGGAAAATGCAGCGCACTGTGCAGAACCGCCAGGGTGCGCATAGCATCCCGGCATTCCTGTCCATCCTTTAAACTGCATTCTCTTCCCTGTGGCCAGCTTTTTACAATGCATCTGTTCTGCTCCTGATCGCAGCAAAACAGTGCGCCTTCTTTTGTAGACAGAAGCTGTTCCGCACGCGTAAAGCCGTTTTGCCGGACTCCCTCCAGTACCTTTGCCATCATTTCCAGCCGAAAGACCGGTCCTTTATATTCTTTCAGGATATACCAACCTTTATTCGTTTCACACAAAATTGCATTTCTGCTTTTCTGTGTGCGGATCACTTCAAAATCATAATTTTCCAGTACGCTTACGGACCTGTCATTCACCTGCATTCCCTCCCGCCTCTTAGGTACTACCTATCCTATGAGCAAAATGTTCCGGTTATGTATCAACGTTACAGTTCACTCATGGTTTCTTGTGGACAGATTCCATGCTCGCATGAGAATCTGTCCACAAGAAACCGTGAAGGGAGCGCCCTTTTATGAGCAAAAATGAGCTGCGAAGCAGCGGAAAGCATCGAAGATGCGCTTTTGCGAATGGCGCGAGTGAACTGTAACATGTCAACATCTTCCTGAAAATCCTATTTCATTTTCAGACTCCATCTGATACAATAACCGTATAAAGGGTCAGCGTATCAATACGCTGAGGAAAGGGAAAACAAATGAGCGAATTAAATGTAAAATATCAGCTCGGCACCAAGGAAAACGAAGCTTTTCTGGCTGATGTCAGAGAAGGACTGTTTTCTTTCGGCCATAACTTCCCCGCTCCTGGCGGAAGTTCTTATTATTTAGGAGATGATGGTACTCCGTGGAAAGATCGCAACCGTGAGACATGGATCACCAGCCGTATGGCACATGTATACAGCCTGGCATCCTTCCTCGGTCATCCCGGCAGTAAAGAGCTTGCTGCAGCAGCGATCAAAGGTCTGCGCGGCGAACTGCATGATACTGCAAACGGCGGCTGGTATGCCGGTCTGACTGCAGACGGCAATATCCTGCCCAACAAACAGTGCTATGCACACGCATTCGTAATTCTTGCAGCTTCCTCCGGCGTCCTTGCAGACATTCCCGGTGCAAAAGAGCTGTTAGACGATGCTCTTGCTCTGTATGACCTGCGTTTCTGGAATGAAGAAGAAGGTCTTTCCTGCGATACCTGGAACACCGAATTCACCGTTCTGGACGACTACCGCGGCTTAAATGCCAACATGCACACTGTAGAAGCTTTCCTGGCAGCTGCAGACGTAACCGGCGATGAGAAATACCGCGTAAGAGCAGGCCGTATCATCGATCACGTTGTTGGCTGGGCATCCGCAAACAACTGGAGAATCCCGGAACACTTCACCAAAGAGTGGGTTGCTGATCTGGAATGCAACAAAGATCGTCCTGACGATCAGTTCAAGCCTTACGGCGCAACTCCCGGTCACGGCATCGAATGGTCCCGTCTGATCACCCAGTGGGCTCTGTCCACCTTCAAGGGCGACAAAGAGGGCGCTTCCAAATACATCACTGTTGCAGAAAACCTGTACAACCGTGCAATCGAAGACGCATGGAATGCTGACGGCGCTCCGGGTATCGTTTACACCACCGATTGGAACGGCAAACCGGTTGTTCACGACAGAATGCACTGGACTCTGGCAGAAGCAATCAATACTTCCGCAGTTCTGTTCCATGTAACCGGCAACCAGAAATATGCAGACAACTTCGCTGAGTTCATGCAGTATCTGGATGAAAAGGTTCTGGATCATGTACACGGCTCCTGGTTCCATCAGCTGGATGCAAACAACAACCTGATCGGCACCGTATGGCCCGGCAAGTCTGATCTGTATCATGCAGTACAGGCTACCTTGATCCCGTTCTATACCGCAGATCTGTCTATCGCTCCTGCAGTAAAAGGCGGCAAGTTCTGCTAATTGCAAATTCTCATGTGACATTTTATTCCTGAGAACGAGCATCGCAAAATGCATATAGAAAACAGCTCAGGACTCTAAATCAGAGTATCCTGAGCTGTTTTTGTTAAAAGGAACCTTTCACCTGTATCCTTCTGACTTCCTCCAGTAAAAATTCTTTCGTATTGCGCTGCGGCTCTTCCAGCACTTCTTCCAGAAGCTTCTGCAAAATATCTCCCAGCCCGCGTCCTGCCTGCATCCCGATTCCGATCAGATCCTTGCCGTTTACCGCAAGCCCTTTTAATGTCAGACATGCACCGCTTGCAATCACCGCCTCATAATCTTCCTGCATTTTCCTGAGATGTTCTTGTTTCTCCTCCCGATGATAATCACTCTGGGCTGCCAGATCTGCCTCTTTCACCAAAAACAATTCCGGGAAAAGATCCGGACCCAGACGGTTTAAAGCAAACCGCATATTTCGTTCTCCAGGTTCAATTTTCACATCGTGTGCCCGCACCAGACGGACAACTCGATCGATCGTTTCATTATCAAATTTCAATCGGCGCAGGATTGTCCTTGCCAGCTCGGCGCTGACCTCCGAATGTCCATGAAAATGATCCACGCCGTCCTGATCCGTCGTCCGCGTCTTCGCTTTTCCCATATCATGAAATAAAAGAGCAAGCCGCAGCGTTTTTTCCGGTGCAGAATGCATCAATGCCTGAATCGTATGCTCCGCGACATCATAGCAATGATGTGGATTGTTCTGTACTGTCTGCGCCATCTGATCAAATTCCGGCAGAAAAACAGCTGTCATGCCCGTTTCCCTGCATATCCGCAACATCTCCGGATGTGGGCTGACCAGAAGTTTTAAAAGCTCTGTTCGGATCCGTTCAGCACTGATCTTTTCAAGTGTCTGTGACAGTTCACAGATCGCCAGACGTGTCGCTTCCTCGATATCATATCCCAACTGGGCGGAAAAACGAACCGCACGCATCATCCTCAGTGCATCCTCTGTGAAACGCTCCTTCGCATCTCCAACGCATCGGATCACTTTTTTCGAAATATCCTCGATTCCCCCGAAAATATCTACCAAACCAGCTTCCTCATTATATGCCATGGCATTGATCGTAAAATCCCGTCTCCTCAGATCCTCCTGCAACGACGCTGTAAACGTAACCTCCTTCGGATGCCTCGAATCCTCATATTCTCCGTCAATTCGATAGGTCGTCACTTCGTAACCAACCCTATCCATCAAAACAGTGACTGTTCCATGCTGAATACCGGTATCCACTGTACGATGAAACAACACTTTCACCTGCTCCGGTCTCGCAGAAGTCGTAATATCCCAGTCATCCGGTTCGCGGTGCAGTATACTGTCGCGGACGCAGCCGCCAACCGCCCATGCTTCATATCCGGCACTTTGCAAAACGTTGATAATCTTTTTTACTGCTTCCGGCAATATGATTTTGATCTGTTCCGCCATTTGTCTGCTCCTTTTGTTGTTCTGACCGGTTTTAGAAAAAATAAACTCTTTTATCCTACATTGTACAGGATTTCAGGTACAAAAAAAAGACTTGATGTTTCAAGTCTTCTTACTGAGACACGGGGGATTCGAACCCCCGACAACCTGATTAAAAGTCAGGTGCTCTACCGACTGAGCTAGTATCCCATACCATAGAAAAATGCCCAGAACCGGAATCGAACCAGTGACACGAGGATTTTCAGTCCTCTGCTCTACCAACTGAGCTATCTGGGCATTGAGTAGCGGGGACAGGATTTGAACCTATGACCTTCGGGTTATGAGCCCGACGAGCTTCCAGACTGCTCCACCCCGCGTTACCATATGATATTGTATTCAACTTCTTTCAAAATATACCTGAAAGAGAATGGATGGAGGTGGATTCGAACCACCGAAGCAAATTGCAGCAGATTTACAGTCTGTCCCCTTTGGCCACTCGGGAATCCATCCATATTCATTTTTCAATGAATAAAGCCGATGATCGGACTCGAACCGATAACCTGCTGATTACAAATCAGCTGCTCTGCCAATTGAGCCACATCGGCGCATCTTTTCAACATATCTTTTGGAATATGGGGCCTATAGGGCTCGAACCTATGACCCTCTGCTTGTAAGGCAGATGCTCTCCCAGCTGAGCTAAGACCCCATTATGTTGAGAAGAACACGCTTCGTTCTTCCGGTTTCATAAAGAAACCGACGACCCAGACGGGACTCGAACCCGTGACCTCCGCCGTGACAGGGCGGCGCTCTAACCAACTGAGCCACTAGGCCATTCAGATATAACAAACAGTGTTTATCATACCTTCAAAACTGAACACTGAAATTCTCTTTCGTATCTCCTACATCCATTCCCAACCTGTCAGGATAAGCCCTCGACCGATTAGTATTTGTCAGCTCCATGCATTACTGCACTTCCACCTCAAACCT